>JAEEKN010000364.1 GCA_016282435.1 Lachnospiraceae bacterium
CTTGTGTGTCAGGAAGTTATAGATCTTGTCAATATCCGATAAACTCTTTCCCCCTGTAGATACTATGAGTGGCTTGTGCGTGGCTGCTGCTTTTGTAAGGAGCGGCCAGTCCAATGACGAACAGCTCGCTATCTTTATGATATCAAGTCCCTGGTCCATGCAGAGATCTACACCTTCCTCATCAAAAGGTGTACTCATGGCTATGAGTCCTTCTTCCCTGATGCAGTCCACCAGCTGGTTGAACTGTTCTGGTTCAAGTCTCGTGGATTCGAATCTCGGGATATGCTTTATGTCTGTTCTTCCTTTAAAGTCGGGATGGATAAATGTATCCAGATGCCTGTACTGGAGCTTTACTGCTGCTTTTATGTTGTATTTTCTTGCTATTTTTGCACAGAATCTGATGATATCACATCCGTGTTCAACGCTTCCCTGATGGCTGTTCGCCATCTCGAAGATGAATAACTTGTCAAATAGTTCTTTTGTAGTCATGCCCACACCCTCTTTTCTGTTTTTGTTTTATCAAAGTCAATCACGAAGACGCTTCTGTGATTGACGCAGTTTTCACAGCATATGCCGCATCCCTTATAGCCCCAAATGCGAGCTGCATCTGCTTTATCTCGTTTATCTCAGCATTTCCTTCAGTTTCCGAGAGCCTGAGTTTGCTAACCTCCTCGGCTATATCGCTCACAGCATAATTATTTATCAGTGGATAGAGCGGTGAGGTCTCACAGAATCTTTTAGTCCCGGCAAGTTCACTGCGGAGATTTGTGTATTTCTCATGCATCTCAACATTCAGCTTTTTACAACTGCTATCAGATAACACAGACTCCCTTATCACATTTTTATCCAAGGTAGCAGAATCCTGATCAAGGCAGGTATCTGCACTGCATGCTTTTAAGAACTCTCCGCACTCCGCACAGGCTTCTGAAGCTTTTCTTTTTACCTCTTCCAGTCCGTCCACAGCTTCGCGATGCTTCTGTAAAAATCTATCGACCTCATTATCATTCAGGAACGGAGGTAGTTTACTTAGTTCTTTTTCAAAGTCATACTCCGGAAGGTTCCCTGCTTCGTCCCTACATGAATCCAGAGCCTCTTCCAGTGTCATGATCTCGCTTCCGTGTATCTTTGCTCCGCCTTCGGTCGCATCTATCACGCGGATATCCTTCTTTAAATCTTTTAACACCGTGATGGCATTCTCGAACCACTTCAGATACCCTATCCAGTCACTTCTGGTTCGGACCATGCCTCCGTAGATATCCTCTACCATCTCGTATCCTATCTCGTTGTTTATGCCCTTCGACTCAACACCTCCGGCATGTGTGGCTTCACCCGAGTATGCCAGATCCTGTCCGACCATGATGATTTTTCGTTGTTCCAACTGGTACATTATGGCAAATGCGGCTGTAGCCACACTTCCTCCGCTGGCTATGTCGCCCGGCACTTTTTTTCCGACGGATTCCAAAAGATTTTTTATATAATCCCTGCAATTATATAGCAGGATTCTGCCCCTGTGTTTCCCAACTATCTCAGGGTTCGATTCTATGTCAAACACAGCCGGGATATCTCGAACCCTCTCGTCAGCATAATGTTCCGCAGGCTTTATAGGCTCCACGGTAACGGTCAGATCCGGCATGATATCCTTCTTCATGAGATATTTTATAGCTGTATCCACTGCTACGATCAGTGCATGCCCCTTAGCCTTTCGCAGGGTCTCGACATTCTTGTCCAGGGACGGACCGGCAGATACCAGAATCACCGGAATATCTTTTGGAAGTATCCGTAAGTCGCCCTTTTCCTCTCCCAGTTCACTTATCAGATTCATCTTCCTGCAGATCCAGAGATTCTTAAATACATTCTCCATGGCATTTTCTTTAAACCTGGCAAGAGTATTTTTATTTACAAGTATTCTCTCCCTGTTTTCGTTCAAATATCCGATATATGATTTGAAGCTTTCGGGATATATTTTGTCATAGTTGTTATGCTTTGCTATCACGAGTCCTTCAAGGATATAGTAATCAACTTTTGATATCAGTTCTTCCTTGAATTTCAGTTTGTCCTCGCTCTCTATACATAAATTAACCCTCTTGTCTGCGAGTATTTTTTCTATACGCCGTGCAATCTTTTTCTCTATGTCGTTATCCTGATTGTCAGTATCCCCTGAATTTTCACCGCTTGATTTTCCGGATTCGATGCAGTAATCAATGATTTTTCTATCCGGTTCATAGATGATCAGTTTAGAATCAACTGTAATCCTCTCAAGTATTTTTTCAGCAAACAGACCTGTTCCGATACCAAAAAGGCTTACCACAGATTTTATCCTGCGTATATCAAGTTCCTCGTTCCATACTTCTGCTTCATTCTCAGGAGATACGACACTATTGAGCCTAACTGTTTTCCCTTCACCTGACTTTACGCACAGTACCGGTTCATCCGTACATGAGGCAAAATAAAAGATATCTTCATCAACTTCCGGAACATCTGACAGAGCCGTTATCTGCTGCGCATCTATACCTATATAGTCTTTTTTACTGTTTAAATCAACATATACGCCCGATTCCCTAAGAATATTTTTTGCACTGAACTCCAGATAGTCCCCTACGAGCACAAGGTCCCTCAGTTCCATAGCCGCCAGAACTGGATTTAGTATCGGCATGAGCTTTACGGCGATATCAGGTGCTGACACCGCCGTCTCTATAAAAGCCTGTATCTCACCATATGCATTTATTTGATCATCCATATAACATGCTTTTATAGCCTTATCAAGTTGTGAAGATAACAATCCGTAGTCCATGTATACCTTCCTTCTAATCTATTATACCGGTTAACAAAATTAATTACACCTCATCCGGCTGCTTTGCAGCCACCTTCCCCTCTAGGGGAAGGCTTAAAAGGAAAGGATATTTGTTAACAAGTATAAGACTGCTTTTGGGAAAAAATTTTTCGAAATATTTCAAACACTATTTACCTTTATATCTTCTAATAGTTTTTTTAAGGTCAACTCCATACTTTCCAGAATCTTTGACCTATCCCGTGCACGTTCGCTACGGTCCGCATAAAATTTCGGATCTTCATAGTACCTTTTTACCGTCTCATAGTACTCTTCATAATCATCTGCTCCAAACGGTTCACCCGAATAGTAATAAGCGTCCCCTCTTCGTAAAGAAACTATGGGTACTCCCGCACGCAGTCCCTCATATGCGGAACGTCCGCCGCCGCTTCTGTCGGGATTGACATAAAGGTCTGCTCTTTTTACAAACTCTCCCGCATCAGTGAGGCCGCCGGTAAATACTATGTATTTTTTCTCTTCTTCCGTAAAATGGCGCAGAATCCTGTCTTTGTCATCAACAGGTCCCACTATAGCCAAGTATATATTTTTCCCGATGGTGTCCTGTTCCTGCTTGTTCAGTTTTTCCGTTGTATCGCATCGCTCTCTGTCAAAATCGGCGTCATTATTTATATCCAGCACCTTCCCTATCGTACGCAAGAACCCTTCATCCATCTCCAATCCTATCCTGTATCCGACAGTCATAAGCAAAAATGCATCTTCAGGAATTTGGAATTCTTTTCTGGTGTATTGTTTTTCACCTGAACGGTACTTATAGTTTATTACTGTCTCAACCACCTTCTGGTAGTCGAGTTTATTTTGGTACTCTATATCATTTTTTGACACAGGTTTAGCCACTACCACATATTCCGAGCATGTCACAGGATACGTAGAAGAGCACGGCATGGATGCAGTGGTTACAAATTCTTTACACAGGTCTGCTGCTAATGAACAGCCTCCTATATTATAAACAAATAGAGGGTTCAGGTCATACACCATCCAGACCAACTGCTGCAGCACCGAAATATCCGGCATCAGGTCTGAAATCTGAAGGAATTCAAACCTCTCACCCTTATAATCTATATGGTCCGATGCATTAAATTCTTCAAGGAATGTAAAATCCACCACGCCGTTCAGGTGCTTATTTGTATAGTAGTGCATTCCGGCATCGTTTATGATCACTACCTTCTTCCCCAGATCCTTCTGCAGGCAAAAACTGTAGTCTAGCACTCTTTGTGTAGGCGCATGTCCAACTTTTAAAAGCTGGCTTGTAAAAAGAACCACGAGATTATGATTTCTTTTTTCCGTATCCCTATATTCCATCCCGGAGTAATCGATATTCTGAGAGATGAAGACAAAAACATATCTGTATAAAATATCAACTGAAGGGGAGATCAGCCATTCTTCCGGAATTGAGGGATTATTTGTCTTTGTTTGTACAATTCGTATTTTTTCAGTTATATCTATCAGTTTCAGATTATGGTTCATGAACCGTAGTCTGTTGATATTCCAGAATATCTGCCAGCATTCCTCCAGGGACATATCGTCTCTAAACGAAATATAATAGAGAATTGTCATGTACAGAGCTTTTAGCTCATCATCCGCATCGCTTCCCATCACGAAACAACAGTCAGCACATATCCCGTTTATTTCTTCTTTTGACAGGGATAAAAGAAGCTCCGGCTTATCCAGAATTTTTAATGCAGTTTTACGTAGTTTTTCTGTGACTCCAAGTTCTAATCCACTTTTTCCGGTTTTTTCTTCCGTGCTGTCCCTCAAAACGTCACCTAATTGTTCTTTTTTATCAATGTTGATTCTTTCTCCGGAAGCCTCTGATCCACCTGAATATAACAGTTTCTCTATCTCATCCGTTCTGTCAAACACCAGCTTCTCCGGTTTCCAGTAAGATAGATCCACCATATCACCCAAAGTCTTTAATGTCTCCGGTTTATCGGTATGGTTCAATCCCATAGCAGGTGAAAGAGTTATCTCTCCAAAATATATTTTCCCGTTCTCATTATATAAATCCACTCTGGCGAACGGGAACGGCTCTGAAAGCTTTGCGGCTATGTCTTTCATGATGTCAAAGCCTTGGGGACACCGAAGTCCACCGTTCATGGAGATATCGTCCCTCACCAGGGGACAAAAATTCCAATCCATATCGTAATAGTCCTGGTGTTTTATCTGCTTCCCGTCTTCCGACTTATCGGAACGGTCTGCTATTACTTTCACATATTTCGGTACTCCGCCAAAACAGAAAAACTTGTAATCTGTGACATTCTCCCCTATCAGTTCTTCAGCAAATATATAGGGTTTTATATAATGATACTGGTATTCGAGAGCTACCAGCGAATAATCCTGTTTCAATGCTTTCCCAAGTTTTTCTGCTTCCCTGTCTATATCAAACGATTCTATATCTTTACAAATGGAGTAATAATCAGGTCCCGAGCCATGATTACATTTTAAGATAAACTTTTTATTTTCTATACCTTTTAACCAAGCAGATAAGTCTTCTTTTGTCTCAAAAACCCCATAGAGTTTCGTAAGTATATCATGAAAACCGCATTTCCCCACATAATCCCTGACTGCTAGCTTATCAGCAAACAGAGAAACATTTTCATCATACCTGTTCACCAGAAGCCACTGAATCTTCTCATTCAGATCCTTCGGATCATCCAGATCCAGCTTCTTCCCGAATACAAATTCATACAGTTCCTTATGAGCTGCATCTTTGGGAAGATTCATCAATGTTTTCATCACATCGTTTATGGTCATCTGTTTCTCCTTAGATTTTTTGGCTTTTCAAGCAAGCTTGAAAGGCTTTTCGTTTTTGACCTTGGTATCATATTATTGTACCATAATTGATACCATATGTAAAGAATACCCGGATAAAAAAATATGCAGTCCGAGGACTGCATATTTTCACACCTTACGATAGTAAGTATTTGTTGTTTGTTCAGCATTATCTCAGGAGAGACAGAACACCCTGTGTAGACTGATTTGCCTGAGCAAGCATTGACTGACCAGCCTGCTGAAGAATGTTGTTCTTCGAGAAGTTAACCATTTCTTCAGCCATGTTAACATCACGGATACGGCTTTCAGCTGACTGTAAGTTCTCTGCTGTATTATCAGCGTTAGAGATGGTGTGCTCTAATCTGTTCTGAATAGCACCAAGATAAGATCTGCTCTTTGATACGTTGGTAACAGCTGCATCGATATCACGGATAGAAGCTGTGAATGCTGTATGAGATGCTGAGAAATCATCTGTTGTAGCGATAGCTTCCTTAAGGGAATTAAGAGTTTCCTTAAGATTGATTTCCTTGTCCTCATCACCGGGCTCAGGTACGGTAATCTTTTCAATATTCAAACTACCCATCTTGAACTCGATACTCTGCTTAGAGTTAGCACCAACCTGAAGGTTTGCAAAAGCGTCATCTCCAAGAGCTGCAAGAGATACTGTAGCTGCTGCTTCAGATCCGCCTGCTGCGTCTACTTCGCCGTTAGTATCATCGATTGCACCAACAAGATCTTCATCTGCGAAAAGTTTCATCGTGTTGAATTCTGTTGTACATGCTATACGATTGATTTCCTTAGCAAGCTGTGACATTTCCTGATAGATGGCCTCACGGTCAGCAGTAACGTTGGTATCGTTTGCACCCTGAACTGCCAGCTCTCTCATTCTCTGAAGAACTGAGTGAACTTCATTCAAAGCACCTTCTGCTGTCTGTATAAGTGAAATACCGTCCTGAGCATTGGTAGAACCCTGCTCCAAACCACGGATCTGGCCACGCATCTTTTCTGAAATCGAAAGACCTGCTGCATCATCGCCTGCACGATTGATTCTGTAACCACTTGATAACTTCTCTGTTGACTTTGCTACTGCTGAATTAGTTGCGCCGAGCTGTCTGTTTGTGTTGAGCGCTGACATGTTGTGTTGTACTATCATAATTTTTCCTCCTTGAATGTGTAGTGGCTTCCTTGCCACATTTAATAGTGTTTTTTGTTTGATCCTCCGAGCCGTACTCTCTTTAGATCGGTACCTGAGGCAACCCTCAAGTAAGTTTGAAGTAAATGTGCTTTCGCTTTACTCACTTTTTATATCGACAGGTTTTAGGTTTTTCTTAACCCCCTGTTGATATTTTTTTTAACTTTTTTTCAAAAGTTTTTGTACTTTTCTCGTTACATTATATATATCGGATAGAATCCCGGATTACTTAACCCCTTTTTGATTCTTTTTTAAACTTTTTATTTTTCTCTGTTAAAGAAGTAGGAATCGCCCTCCTGGTGGCGGTTTGCCAGGTTTTTATAATATGCTGCGGCCGTTTTGGAGCTGGTCCTGAAGTCTCTCACCTTCTGCTTGCCCCTGGACAGATGTATGGCAAGCTTTGTCCGGTTCTTTTCCTCTAAAGTCTGAAGTTCTACCGAAAGGTCGGTCTGCTTTTTTATCAGGATTTTGGCCTGCTCTATTTCGGAGGCATATTTTGCTCCTTCTGTTTGTAATGCTTCCTTTACTCTCGTATACATGTCCATGAACCCTTCGTCGAGTTTCTCGAGTTCGTCTAGGTACTTTTGTTTTGAATCTATGGTTCTGTCGAACGCCTCATCATCAAATTCTTCTTTATCGAGTATCTCCGACTGCCTGACTGTCTCCGATTTCAGATTTTCGAGGACTATCTCCTTTTTCTTTAAGGAATCGATCATGATATTTATATAAGTAATGTTATCGTTCTGCATGGGTACCTCCTAAAGGACATGAAATACAATCGTGTTCAGATATATGCTATAATTATAATATAAATAAGAAAAGATGTAAACTACTATTTGCATTGATACTATAGGTATTATGGGTCGATGTCGCTACTATTCGCGGCCGGGTAAATTCACTCATAAACCCTGCGGTTCCCGCAGGACGCTGCTTCGCAGCTTATGTTTATTCGTGAACTTTGCCCAGCCTCCCCGGCTAAACCAATAAAAAAACAAACTTGCAAATAGATTTGCAGTTTGTTTTTATTATTGTTTAGCCGCGAATAGTAGCTTTTCGTCACATCGCTGCAGCGGTTTTGTTGGCAGCGGTGACGTATCTGATCTGTGAGCCGCCTGCTGAAGGAGCACGATTAAGCTTCATAACTTCTTTCCAGGTATCTCTCATCTCACGGATATACTTCAGTGCATCTTCAAGTATCTCAGCATCCTTATGGATATTAGCTTCAATAAGTCTTCTGTAAATATAGTCATATACTCTTTCGAAATCCTGTGCTACGGGATATTTGAAATCAAGTGTAGCTCTGAATTCGGTAATAATCTTTTCTGCCTTTATAATGTTGGTATTGGCCTTCTGTATATCATTCTTCTCCATAGCTCCGAGTGCTATGTTACAGAACTTGATAGCTCCGTCATAAAGCATAAGTGTAAGTTCTGCGGGTGATGCTGTCTGGATCGAGTTATTCTTATATACGTTAGTCATACTTGCTGTCATGTCAAACCTCTTTCTTCGCTCACTAGCGATTGTACTCTTTCTTTGCCCTACACTCAATATATCGGTCAGATTCTCGAAAAGCTTTATACCCTTTTTTATATTTTTTTATTTTTATTTTCTCGTGAATTTTGCCAGGTCTTCATAGTTATCTTTTTTAAGGGGAAGGCTAAGAAAGTAAACCTGCTAACAATAAGAAAGTAAGCCTGCTAGCAATAAAAAAGCAAACTTACAAATATATTGCAGTTTGCTTTTGTTATTGTTTAACCTTGTATAACAGCTATAATATCAACTATAATAATAGCATTCTATTATACGCCCAGCATTCCGGAGAGCTGGCTCTGCTTCTGCTGTAAGGTAGCCATCGCTTTCTCCATGGCTGAAAACTGTTTATAGTATTTATCCTCTATATCCTGCAGCTTTGTCTCCCAGTTCTTGATCTGCTTCTCGTATTCTTCGGTCTGGGTCTTCATCTGCTTGTCATTGTACAGAGTAAACGCACTAGAAAGGTTCGATACTGACATCTTGTCAGTCAGCTTATTGTAGAACTTCGACATGATGCCCGATAAAGCTTTCCCGACCTTCTCAGGATCACTCTCCAGCATCTTTCTCAGCTTGTTATCCTTGTCCGAATACAGCGCATCTCCACTCTCACCTTCTATATGAAGCTGTCCATGTTCGGTATATGTGCCTGTCACGATGCCAAAGCTTGAAAGTGAAAACTTCTCTCCGTCTATCTCTACAGTCTCCTGCATAGCAGATCTAAAGAGACTCATGACATCATTCAAGGTATCATCCCTGCGTAGAAGTGAATCCTTTATCTTATCTTCCCAAAGTTTTACCTGTTCATCGGTCATTGCTTCCTTCTGTTCCGAAGTAAGCATCGAATATCCCTTGGCTGAAGGAGCATTGTACTTGTCATACATATCCTTTAACAGCTCATTATAGGAATTCACGAAATTTTTTACCTTATCATATACCGCATCGGTATCATTACTTACCGAAAGCTTTATACCGTCAGAATTCGTAGTTCCGATGAGTTCCAGTGTCAGGCCGTTCGTCTGAATCGTGTTCGAGCTGGAATTGATGATAGCACCGTTCAGCTGTATCTTTGAATCCGAAGCCGCTACAACCGCTATCTGACTGCTGTTATTTGCAGTCACTCCGGTCTCAGCCAGTTCTCTCGTGATATTCTGAAGTCCGAGTTTTTCAAGACCCATACCCTCAGTCGCATTCGACTCAACAGTGAACTTGTTTTCCTCACCGGTATCTTTTGCTGCGATGTAAAAACGTCCGCTCGTGGTATCGAAATTGGCATTAAGGCCTGCGTCCTTAAGTTTATTTACCAGATCTCCGATAGAGGATTCGTCATCTATGGTATATTCTACCACATTATCCAGATTCTTGCCCGTTCTGATGGTTATGGTCTGACCTACCTCCATGCCTGTATCTGCGAGCAATGTTTCTTTGGTATATCCTTTATCCTTGATATCCGCTCCCGTAACATACTCTGCAGATGCCAGTTTTTCGACACTCAAACTATAGGAGCCTGCCACGGCATTCGAGGCAGTCGCCTTTACTTTCGATTCATCGGAAGATGACACCTTTTTTGTCTGATAACTTCCCTGAAGCTTCAGAGATGAGAGCTTGTCCGTATAGAAGGAATAAACCTTTGTGTTCATTTCCTCCCATTTTTCCTTTTTCCAGGTGAGCTTCTCTTTCTTGCCTTCAAGGTTGGTCTTCTTCAGACTCTGAGCAGACATCATATCTTTTATAATGGCTTCCGTATCCAGACCGGACGCCATTCCACTCAATCTAATAGGCATATCTCAACCTCCTTGTCTTTTCTGCATCCTTGCACACAAATAAAAGTTACTTCAATTATCTCTTTTCATCAACAACAATACCGGCCAGTTCCCACATCTTGCTGATCATGTCGAGAGTCTTCTCCGGCGGAATCTCACGGATAACTTCGTTCGTATCTTTGTCTACTATCTTTACAGATATTCTCTTCGTAGCCTCATGATACGAGAACTCAGCATTGGCATGTCCGAATACGGACTTTGCTCTCTTGTTGGCCTGGTTGATGGCAGCTTTTACTTCATCATCCGTCGGCTGCTTCCCGTTTTCCGACTGTATCTGTCCGTTCTCATTCTGTGCTACAGGCTTAACTGCCATAGGGGTAGCTGCTTCCGCTGTAGATGTAGCAGTGGAAGTAGATGTAGAAGATGATGATACGGCAGAAGTTTCAACGGGTGCGGGTGCCGGCTGATAAGAAGACGGCTGAAAAGATTGATTAGATCCTACAATCTCTATTCCCATATGTTTCTCCTTTCGTTCGGTAAAAACCGACACTGTAAACTGGCAGAACCACCGGTTCTGTCACACCTCCATGTGATATGTGAAACCCGAGAAAGTTCCACTGTGACAAAAAATATGCCACAAACACAAAGAATCATCCAGAATAAAATCCGCATGATTCTCCGCCCAAATCCTTTTAGTTATATTTTGGATATACTAATGGGATTCTACTCTATTCTCTTTATCGGTCACTTGGCAAAAAAACTTAACACTATTTTTTAAATTTTAAATAAATTTTCTATAGTTTCTTTGTCAACGTTCTGCTCGGCTGCTTTCTTGTTCTCTTCCTGGATCTGAAGATAAATCTCTTTTCTGAAGATCGCTACGCTTTTAGGAGCTTTGACTCCGATTTTTACCTGATCTCCTTTTATCTCCAGGACAGTAATTTCTATGTCATTACCGAGCATTATCGATTCGTTTGATTTTCTTGATAATGCCAGCATATGCATCCCTCCTTGGATTTTATGTGTGATTGTCAGCTGTTCTTTTTCTCTTTTGCAGCCTGAAGCAGGTCATGTATTTTATACTTTACCTCATATTCAGGATTCTCTGCTATAACCTGACATCCCTTCATGGTATCGGTATTGATGATGATGGGAGCCTTGAGATTAATAGACATATTTTTGATATCGATGGGAACGGTCACGGTCACAAGAATCGAAACCGACTCTTCGGTCCACTTGCCTATAGCTTCCAGTGTCTCGTCCTCTACTATAGGATTGTAATCGGGAACGATGATAGTAGGAATCATAACAGGTAATGCAAGCAGTTCTTCGTCCACGCTCTGAAGCCACTGAATGTTAGGAACTTCATCTGCACCCGAATCATACAGAAGTACATACTTCTTGAAATTCTCAAAACCGAACAGACCGTTTTCCAATGTAATTACCTTGCTGTCGTCAATTTCCACTTCCCCAAAGTGCCTTGTTTTTACATTCATAGTATAACCTCCTTAAATTCTCCGATAATCAATGTCACCTCGAAAACACCTTCCGCGTTTTCTCAGTAGCAAAAGATACTCTGTATCTTTTGTAAAAAAGCTAAAAATATTATACTATATAATTAATAATAAATCAAACTATTTTTCTACAGGAAATCAAGAAGTGTATTCTTCACTACTTTGCCTGCTGCCTGAAGCGATGCGTTGTATACCGTGTTGGCCGCATTGTAATTTACTATGGTGTCTACAAGATCCGCATCCTCGTTCTGTGAGAGAAGATCTGTAAATTCAACCTGCTGTGTCGAGAGACGGTCCTCGGTAAGCTCTATACGTCTGTATCTGGTACCGATATCACTGGTTGCAGCGTTTACTGTCTTTTCTTCCTCTGACATTGCGGTAAGACCTCTGCCATAAGCTTCTCTCATGATACTGTCTTTCAGGTCAAACTCTGAAGAAAGAATACCTCTGATCTCTTTAAGCTTTGCTATCTGTGTTTCCTCTAACGAAGTATCTTCGAGCATCTTATCTACTTTTGCGATTTTGTCCTGTACTTCGTATACATCGGATATGGCTTTCGTGATGTCGTCTATCATACGTCCCAGAGAGTGTCTAAATGCATCTCGTCCCTGTACATTTATAGCCAGACGCTGATTGAAGTTTATCTCGTATTCTATCCTCTGATCTTCGATGGAATAATGGATGGCTTTTTCTTCTCTTTCATCCTCATCCTCTATCGTGAGATCCTTTGCAACACATTGAAAATAATGCTCAGGCCTTAATTCATTTTTTTCAAATGAGTCTTTTTCATATGTAATCTCGAAGTTTGCACTTCTCCACTGGTTATATACATTAGCACCCATGATGATCTCACCGGTATCTTCGAGATAGTTTATCTCATCTTCATCAGGCTTATATGCCTTCGGATCATCGGATGTCATAACGTTCATGTCATTCGAATCTATCTCATCGGCATATTGTGTCTGCATGATACCGTCTGCATCTTCTTCCTTCACTATCTCACCGTTCTCGTCCACTTCAGGGATCCTGAGTGTCAGAGATCCACCGTTCTCTATGGTTTTCAGATTGTCGTAAGAGAGCCTGATCCTGTAAATGGTGTTGGATGTAGGTCTTTCTTCTATCTCAAAGTTTTCGGCATCATCGAGGTCAAATTCGTCAAGTTTTAACGAATCAACTATTCTGTCGGAAATCTCTATATCCGATGCCTTAAAACTTTCAGTGATGGTGTAATGAAGATTTGTCTCGGGTGTTTCAAAAACAAGCGGAGAGTTGGTCTTGTATCCGGTAAACAGATATCTGCCCGCATAGTTTGAATTACCTTCCTGATATACCTGGTTTTTCAGCTCTTTCAGGTTATCTACGATACTTTTTCTCTCTTCTTCGGTAAGTGTATCATTTGCACCCTGCACGCAGTAAGTATGGATTTTGGTGATAACCTCCGAGGTATTGCGAAGGGCACTTTCGGTGGTCTCCATCCATGACTTTGCATCAGGTATATTCTTCTTATAATACTGTGTAAGTTCAGAGAGATTTGTACGCAGTTTCAAAGCACGAACCGCAACGATGGGGTCATCCGAGGGCTTCTGGATTTCCATACCCGAAGCATATTTATCCTCGAGCTTTGACATGTTGGTTTTGTTCGTGTTGATATTTGCAAGCATGTTATTGGTCATCATTTTATTCGTGATACGCATAGTGACCTCCTTTATGCACCCATGTAGTTTATGAGTCGGTCGTAAAGTTCATTCATAGTACTGATTACTTTGGCGGCGAGGTTATAGGAATTCTGGTAGCGGAGGAGGTTCATGGCTTCTTCGTCCATGTCGACGCCGGCTACGGAGAGCCTCTGGTTCTGAACGGCTGCTACGATATCGGCCTGATTCTTTGCAAAATTCTCTGACTTATGTGAATCTACTCCGAGTTCTGCTACCAATGACTGAAGGAATCCCTGGGGTGTTCCCTGAAGGAACATGGTCTTGTCATCCCTCAAGTCTATATACTTCATTACCAGATCGTTTTTCTCGATACCGTCTGTTATATCTGTAGC
>JAEEKN010000365.1 GCA_016282435.1 Lachnospiraceae bacterium
ACTGCATATTCATAAGTCCCTGTACATGCAGCTCCTCTGCTATCTTTCTGGTGTAATCCTCTATAGTCTTGATGTTCTTGAGTGACAGATTGAGTGAAGGAATGATACATGCGGAGTCACCCGAATGGATACCTGCGAGTTCGATGTGCTCCATAACCGCAGGTACATATGCATGCTGTCCGTCACAGATAGCATCTGCCTCACACTCTGTAGCATGACGGAGGAATCTGTCGATAAGGATGGGACGGTCAGGTGTAACACCTACTGCCGCTGCCATGTATTCCTTAAGGGTATCTCTGTCATATACGACTTCCATTCCACGTCCGCCGAGAACGTATGAAGGACGAACCATTACGGGATATCCGATGCGCTCTGCTACTTCTATAGCCTCATCCACATTTACTGCCATACCTGCCTCGGGCATAGGGATGTTCAGCTTCTCCATCATGGCACGGAATCTGTCTCTGTCCTCAGCAAGGTCAATAACCTCGGGTGTGGTTCCCAGGATCTTTACTCCGTTTGCCTGAAGCTGTGAAGCCAGATTCAGAGGTGTCTGTCCGCCAAACTGAGCGATAACGCCCACAGGCTTTTCTTCATTATATATACTAAGTACATCCTCGAGTGTCAGAGGCTCAAAGTAGAGCTTGTCGGATGTATCGTAGTCGGTCGAAACTGTCTCAGGGTTACAGTTAACGATGATGGTCTCAAAGCCGAGCTTCTTAAGCGAAAGTGCAGCATGAACGCTACAGTAGTCAAACTCGATACCCTGGCCGATACGGTTGGGACCGCCGCCGAGGATCATGATCTTCTTCTTGCCGTTGTCAACTGCCTTAGCACCCTTGCCCTCGGGAATGTTGTAGCTTGAGTAGTAGTAAGCGCTATTTTCTGTACCGCTGACATGTACGCCTTCCCAACGCTCTACGATGCCTGCGTCAACTCTTGCCTTTCTGATATCATCTTCGCTAACCTCAAGGAGTTTAGAAAGATACTTATCAGAGAAACCGTCCTGCTTAGCCTTTTTAAGTACATCTACAGAAGGAACAGAACCCTTTGCTGCCATCAGTGCTTCTTCTTCCTGTACAAGTTCGAGCATCTGCTCGATGAAATATTTCTTGATCCTTGTAAGGTCATAAAGTTCATCCACCGATGCTCCCTTACGAAGTGCTTCATACATTATGAACTGTCTCTCGCTTGAAGGACTCTTTAAGAGCTTTAAGAGTTCCTTTAAGTCCATATCATGGAAGGTCTTTGCAAAGCCGAGTCCGTATCTTCCGGTCTCAAGACTTCTGATAGCCTTCTGGAAAGCTTCCTTATAATTCTTACCGATGCTCATTACCTCGCCTACGGCACGCATCTGTGTTCCGAGTTTATCCTGTACGCCCTTGAACTTCTCAAATGCCCAGCGTGCAAACTTGATAACAACATATTCTCCGTCGGGAACGTACTTATCAAGTGAGCCGTACTTTCCGCAAGGGATCTCATCCAGTGTAAGACCGGATGCCAGCATAGCCGATACCATGGCGATGGGGAATCCCGTAGCCTTGGAGGCAAGTGCTGATGAACGTGATGTTCTGGGGTTGATCTCTATAACTATGATTCTGTCCGATACAGGGTCATGTGCGAACTGTACATTGGTTCCGCCGATAACCTGTACTTCATTTACAATCTTATATGCCTGTTCCTGAAGACGTGCCTGTACTTCTTTAGAGATGGTAAGCATGGGTGCCGAGCAGAATGAATCTCCTGTATGTACGCCCATGGGATCGATGTTTTCGATGAAACATACTGTGATCATCTGACCCTTTGCGTCACGAACAACTTCGAGCTCCAGCTCCTCCCATCCCATGATGGACTCTTCTACGAGAACCTGACCTACTAATGACGCCTGGATACCACGCTCACATACAAGCTTCAGCTCTTCTGTATTGTAAACAAGTCCGCCGCCGGCACCACCCAGGGTGTATGCAGGTCTTAAAACTACGGGATATCCGAGTTTGTCAGCTATGGCAAGTGCCTCATCTACCGAGTAAGCAACTTCGCTACGAGCCATCTCGATGCCGAGCTTGTTCATGGTATTCTTGAACTCTATTCTGTCCTCACCGCGCTCTATGGCATCCAGCTGTACGCCGATAACCTTTACGCCGTACTTATCAAGTACGCCTGTCTTTCCGAGTTCGGAACATAAATTAAGACCGGACTGACCACCTAAATTAGGCAAAATTGCATCCGGTCGCTCTTTGGCAATAATCTGTTCAAGCCTCTTTGCATTAAGGGGCTCAATATAAGTAACATCGGCCGTATCAGGGTCGGTCATAATGGTTGCGGGATTCGAATTTACAAGAACAATTTTATAACCCAGCTTGCGAAGTGCCTTACAAGCCTGAGTTCCCGAATAGTCAAATTCACATGCCTGTCCTATAATGATAGGACCTGAACCGATAATGAGTACTTTGTTGATATCATTTCTTTTTCCCATGATCTGCCTCCTAAGATTTTTTTTAGCCCATTAGGACTATACTATCACATTCTTGTCAAGTGTTCAACAAAAAAATCAAATTCTACAGTTAGAAATTTCTGCCCCGGACACCATTATTTCTTGTTCAATTGTGACAATTACAAAATGTTATATTCAGTATTCAGTTTTAGTATAAAATTGTCGCACAAAAAAACCGGCAGTCTCATCTCTGCCGGTTTTTGTCTATTCTTTTTCTAAACCAGTTATCAACCAGATATCTTCGCGCTTATGTCGCCGGCTCCTTCAGCCTCGATGCTGCCTGCCGAAACATATGCTTTTCCTTTATATGATACTGCGCCGTCTTCCTTTGCTTTCACACCGGTCAGTGTTACCTTTCCTCCGGTTATGTAAAGGTTTCCGTCCGAATCAAGGTAATCGCCTTCAGAAGTGATATTTAACGAACCTCCTGTAACGGCTATGTATGCACTGCTGGCATCGGAGAAAGGATTCGCATCACCGAATATTACCTTCTCATCGGAATTATTGCTGCCGGCCTGAGCCTTTATACCGTCATCCTCGGCATTTATAGTTACATTGCCGCCGCTCACGGTCACTGAATACGAATCTATGCCTTCTTTGACATTCTGCATAGTTACGGTACCGTCGTTTATCACTACATGACCGTTGGTTCTTATAGCGTCATCCATTGCCGTAAGTGTCAGGCTTCCGCCGTCTATTATCAGATTTTCGTTGTTGTTGATGGCATCCTCGGTAGAATTAACGGTTACCGAAGCACCGTTTATATATATATTGTGATCCGACTTTATGCCTTTTGCGCTCTTGCTGTCTTCCGAATCGGCATGTGCCACGCCGTTATCGGTTGTGATGTCAAGAACACCGCCCGTGATCTGGATATGACCTGTAGCCTGCACACCGTCTTTCGCGCTGTATACTTTTACATTTCCGCCTTCGATGATGATATATCCGAGACTCGTGTTATCGGAATAAGTAGTCTTGATACCGTCACCCCTTGACTTTATATCCAGCTTTGCGTCTTTGATGATCACTGCTTCCTTGCCTCTGACGCCGTTATCTCCGGAATTTACCGCGATATTTCCTGACATGAGCTTTACGGAATCCGTGCTGTGGATACCCTCTGTATAGGCAGTGTCAACCGTAAGGCTTCCGTTTCCATTTATTACCAGGTCATCCTTGGCAAATATTACGGAATCGGGCTGCTTCTTTTCTACATCATTATATATATATTCCGATGTGGAGGAAAGTACATTCTCCGATCCGTCTGCTAGAGTGATCACCATCTTGTCGCACTGCTGTTCATATATGGGAGCAGAATCAGCGCAGGAAAGCGTAATACCGTTCAGTATGAGACGTACATCCTTTTCTTTATTTGCCTCCACGATGATCTGTCCGTTTGAACATGATCCGGAGATCAGATAATCACCCTTCTTGGTGATCTTTACGATCTGTCTGCCGTTTTCCTTGCTTATTTCAACATCCTGGCCGTTTACCGCTACATTGTCATCAGAAAAAACTATGGCTGTGCAGTCTCCGGGAACATATGCTGTTGCCGTATCCTTGTTCTTGTATTCTACCTCCAGCTTTCTGAAGGATACAGCTTCAGGAACCTGAATATCGGAAGCCGTATCCCCGTCGCCGCTCTTGTTTCCGGTGTCTTTGTCACCTTCCTTAACAGTTCCTTCATCCGGCTGCTTTGTGATGTCACCTGTACCGTTCTGAGACTCATTGTTATCCTTATTATCGGTTTTCTGATCGTTTGACGGATCACTTTCATTTCCGTCATCTTTTCCGGTATCCCCGTTGTCCTTGTCTGCCGGTGCCTCGGTAGCGGTTACATTAGTGTCATTATCCCCCTTTTTCTCGGAACTATTTCCCGAACAGCCGGTCAGAAGGGACAGGCAGAGAAGGAATGTAACTACTTTAACCGCGCTTTTTTTTGAGCGTTTTACGTCTTTCTTCATCTTAAACTCCTCGTATGATTATGTATTGCCCCTAACATTCGTTCAGTGGCATTCCTTATAGAAAATGATGCTTAGCATCTGTTTTGTTATAAAAGATCAAACCGTTCACTTCCGGTTACAGCTCATCCCTGGGTGTTACTGGACGTCCGCACATAACGGTAAGATTGCCGTTTCTGCATCTTATGGCATCTATGAATTCTTTTTCTTTTACATCCTTTTTCAGCACGATACTGTAGGTGAGTTCATACAGACTTCCCATGTTCGTGGTACGTACTTTTACGGATTCGCATTTTGATGTAAATTTGTCAAAAATATCATCGAACACGCCTTCATAGTCAAGATCCTCAGGTATTGTGATCCTCAAGGTTCTGTTGCAGTTCTTTTTTACACCGAAATCAACACTTGTAAATACTATAACGATCAGGCTGATAAATACCAGCACGCAGGCAGCTATGCCGACATAACCGAGTGAGGTAGCGAGTCCGACCGTAACGCCCGTGATAATGCTCAGCAGTTCTCTCGCATTACCAGGTGCAGATCTGAACCTTACAAGGCTGAAGGCTCCCATTACCGCTATAGAGGTTCCGAAGCTTCCCTTTACCAGCATCAGCATCGTCTGTACCGCAAAAGGCAGGCAGAAAAGCAATATGATCATGTTTTTGGAATAATCATTTTTGTACATATGAACCAGTGCCAGCAAAAGCCCCAGGACAAATGATGCCGCCGTACATATCAGGAACTCCTTTCCCGTGGTTGCGTATACTGATTCAATAATACTGTCAAACATTTTTTTCCTCCTGTTTTACCCTAATACTGTTTATTCTTCCCTTATGCTTCCCGAAAGTAACGGTCCGGAAACCTTGATCGTGTTCAATTCCGGTGTTTCCTTATAATAGGTTCCGATTTTTGAAAATGATGCCGGAAATATATCCAGCTTCGACAATATGCTGCTCATCCATAAAGGCATGACCCCCGGGATCTTTATCTCCAAAAGCGACATTCCCTCATCGAGCAGCTTCTGTCCTCCGACTCCCTGTTTCAGATCCAGATTGTCGAATCTTGCGGTTATGTCCTGATCTATGGTCATGCGGAAATCCGGAAATTCTTTTTCATAGAAGGCCCTTCGCCTGTATGTGAGCACTACCTTCGGCTTCACCGGCGCATGCAGATGCAGGAACCAGTCTATCTCCCTGAGGATCTGCGAATCTTTTTTAGGATGTATGCCTTCATACAGATACTTTTCCGCGTTTTTGAGCTTCATGGATACCCTTCTTTTGTATACCACTCCGTCAAACTTCTTTTTTATCTCGATAAAAGCCTGATGATCTCCGTCCTCGGGCACGCCGTAAGTCCTGAGCCTCAGTTTTTCCTTGTATTTGGGTTTGTCTATGGAACGGCGGAACAGCGAAAATATATCGTCATCAAAATATATATTGCAAATGGTATGCTCCCCGTACTGATCCATGATCATACGGTCTTTTACAGCCTCCAGGAATTTTTTTTCCTGTTCGGCACTGAGTATATATTTTTTTTCGTAGCGCTTAAAAACCTGCTGTACAGCCATCTGATCAACCCCTGTATTTCTTAGTTCCCGTTCTTCTGTGTGATATGGCTCTTTGGAAAATTACGATTAAATATATCCTTCCCACTGTCACACTCTATAAGATACCTCATAACCGGTCGCTCTGTCATTGATAATATTGCCTTTTTTTGGTCAAATCTTGTTGAAATCGCAAATTTAATGCCCTTAAGCAGTGATAAGGGAATTATTTTCAGTACCGGACTGTAACTTTTAGTTAAGGTTTTCCGGAGAAAATCCTTCCGGGAACAGCTGTGCCAATGTATATATTTTCTTTTCTTCGATGCTCTTTGCAAGTATGATATAAAACTCGTCCGGCGAACAAAATTCCGCCATTACCTGCCTGCATACTCCGCAGGGTGCACAAAAATCCTTCACTCCCGATTCCGGTCCTCCCACTATGGCGATGGCCGCAAATTCTCTAACGCCTTCACTGACAGCCTTGAAAAATGCAGTTCTTTCAGCACAGTTCGAAGGTCCGTAGGCAGCGTTTTCTATATTGCATCCTCCGTAAATGTCCCCGTTTTTTGCGAGTAGCGCGGCTCCAACCTTAAATCCCGAATAGGGGGCGTAGGCATACTGCCTCATACCGAATGCCTTCTTTACCAGTTCATCTATCAGGCTCTCCGCAACCAGAAAATTATGGATGTTGTTTGACGGAACCTGAACGTTCTTTTCTTTTAATTTTGTATCCATAGCTCTCCTCCTCTGATTAATTTCAATTCTTCATCAGTTTTACAAGACGGCTCGTTCCGAGTCTGTCCGCTCCAAGTTCTATAAACTTTTCTGCGTCTTCAAACGACGAAATGCCTCCTGCTGCCTTTATCTTTACACCGGCTCCGACATTTTCCTTAAAGAGCTTTACGTCGTCAAATGTAGCTCCCCCGCCCGCAAATCCGGTGGAAGTTTTGATGTAGTCTGCTCCTGCCGAGGTTACCACCCTGCACATTTCTTTCTTCTCACTGTTCTCCAGAAGGCAGGTTTCAATGATAACCTTAAGAACTTTATCTCCACAGGCGCTTTTTATCGCCTTTATCTCTTCCTCTATTTTTTCCCACATGTCGGCTTTTGCCCATCCGATATTGATGACCATATCTATTTCATCGGCACCGTTCAATATCGCATCCTCCGTTTCAAACACCTTGGCTGCTGTGGTGGCGTATCCGTTCGGGAAACCTATAACGGTACAAACCTTGGGAAGTCTGAGTTCTCCCCCCGTATTTACAACTGCATCGGAATCATTTTCCCTGTCCCCGCCGTTCATATTGTCGCAGGCTATCCTTCTGGGATAATCTCCGATGTATTCCGCAACCTGTTTTACAAATGAGGGCGGAATGCACACACTGGCGGTTCCGTATTTTACAGCATCGTCACAGATAACTTTTATATGCTCCCATGTAGCTCCCTGTGCCAGTAATGTATGATCCACTTTGCTTAAAATATCTTTTCTGTCCATTTTTCTCCTCGTATTATATAGTAGTAGTGTTTAGAGACCCTCTCCAAGGTCTTTAATACTCCATAACCATCCTTTACCTTTTCTACAGGTTAGGTTATGATATTGGAGATACTG
>JAEEKN010000366.1 GCA_016282435.1 Lachnospiraceae bacterium
CCACATCGTTATTTATCAGTTTTACATACTGGTGGTTCTTATTCCATGTATCGGGGTTCTGATTCTCCACAAATTCGCTTAAGTTGTAATATCCGGGTTCTATTATGATCCCCGCACCGGGTTTTACAGCTTCCAAAAATGCTTTTACATCATTTACTACAGTAAACCCTGAAGATGTATATGTTTTTGAGTTAAACAGATTGCTTCCGACAGGACTCACAAAACCATCTTCATAAACAGGTGTATCCCCGATGAAATCACCGTTATAATAATGATATCTGGTGCTGTTATTCACATATCCCGACTCATCTTCGTTCTTTGTGACCATATACACACAGTTTCCGAGGAAATCATATACATAATCATAAATAGTAGTATCGGAACCTGTAGTGACATTGGTTATCCTAACATTCTGTCCGTTTTTATTATACTCGTTTGTGATGTTCGTTTTCTCCTGTCCGCGGACTTCATTTTGTTCGGTACGTCTTCCCGCAGAATCATATTTATAAGAGGTAACGATCCCGGTAACATCATATTTTGTTTCCGTCAAACGACCCTTTTTATCATACTTGAAACTGGTACTGCCCGTCTTTTTCCCGTTTTTGTCCGTACTATAGGTACAAACACGGTTTCCGTCCTTATCATATTCACTGTACTGAGTATACTGGATTTCGGAATTATACTTGCTTACTATACTTGTAAGCTTTCCTTGCGTATCATACTTGTATGTTGTCTCATCCGAAAAATTTGTATGTCCGCCGTCATCATATGTGAGCAGCGAATTGATCAGATTACCGTTCTCGTCATAGCTGTATTTATAGATATTCTTTCCTGAAAGATACGGATTTGTATTTTCAGTTTTTATCAGCCTGCCTGATTTGTCAAGTGTATATACGGCCTCATAAAAAGAAGCATATCCCTGGATATATATGTCCTGAGCCTTGATGCTTACGGTTTTCTTTTTGCTGTTCCATTTGCTCAAAGTTCCGTATGCATTAAGAACCACTTTCTTTATTTTTGCATTTTTCCCTATCACATAGGTGGGATCCATACCCTGCCATTCCATGAACACCAGCTTTTTTACGGATTTGCCGGCAGCAACGGTAAACTCTGCGAGGCCGTTGTCCTTCCAGTATACGGTATTTCCGCTTACAGCCTCTGTATATCCGTTCACGTTCTCAACTGTCACCGACTTTAATTTACACTTATTCTTTACATTCGAATGCTGTGCAAAAATCACCAGTTCCTTGTTCTTTGCAGCCTTTATCGAAGGTATTGTGATATTATTAAATGTCTCGGTCCTAAATACGATAGTCCCGGCACCATTTTCCTTCAGGGCCTTTTTAAGCTGTGCCGTGGAATATACCACTTTTATCCCTGTTTCCGCAGCCTTTACGGGAGTTATGGTCACAAGAGATACCACCATAACCAGGGCCAGGAATCCAAAAAGCAACTTCTTTAACGTTTTCATCAGAATCCTCCTCTATCTGTCAATCTCACATCGAAAACGCTTTCAGCGTTTCCGATGTATATTTTACATTCATATACGTCAAAAATCAACCTAAAATTATTTTCTTATTAATTCTAATAATCAGGTGCAAGATCAGTCTCCCTCGGCCTCGCTTCACTTGTCAAGGATTTGGTTGAGATGTCACCATTTTGGACTTGCTTTAGAATAAAAGTTATTTGATAATACTGTTTATCGGAAAGTAGTTTACCACTTTTGCCCACCTCATACTCTTTGCTAAAATCCAGGGCCGGTCAATAATAAATGGTAAATATACCTTCCGAAAATCATCTTTATAAGTGCCCCGAGGGTGAGAGGCTTCACCCTTTGGGGGATTGGAAGGCAAACATGATAAAACACAATGCAGATGTCCTGTCCACATTTAAAAAAGACGGTAAAACAAAAAAGATGCTCATAGAAGTCAACCCCTCAACCATCATGTACGATATGAAGGACTACACCGCAGATTACGTAAAACAATATATGAAACTGACCGGAAAAAACAAGGAAGATGCAGCAAATGACATGAAAGTATGCAGAAACACTTTGACAAACCTCTTCGACCCCGATAAAGGCATCAGCTGGAGTATCCTCATCACCATTCTGTCTTTTCTGCTCGGATCCGACTGTCCCGCTCCAAACAACAGGATAGTCAAATGGTACTCTCAAAGCTCTCCGGACTCACTTCCGGATCCGCCTGCCGCATCATGCGAAAACTGCGATTATTATAAAACAGTTCAGGAATTTCTTTCCAAGGCCCTGTATATAAAGACCGGATCCCATACGGTTTATTAATCTTATTATTGACACAGACCGATATTACTGATATTCTTATAATTGGTGTTATGTAAGTAGTACCGTAATCTTACAGAAAGGATACTGCGTTTTGCAGCCAGGTACCGGATCTGTGGCAAAAAGAATTTTCTATATTTTCATTCTTACACTGCTGAGCGGTTTACTAGTATTCAGTATAATAATGATGGTAAAATATTATAAAGAATCAACTGCTGAAAACAATAACAATAAACAACCCGAGAGTATGGTAGAGATCGGGACTCCTACCCCGACGCCGACAGAGGCACCGTCGTTTGTGTCTCCCACGCCTACTCCGATACCTTCGCCCACTCCCGTTATCGACTATACCGATGATTTCTATATGACGAGGATCACCGAAGATATCTTAAAACGCATCGAGGGTAAGTCATATCCGGAAGGAGCGACCATTTCGATCGACGACCTCAGATGGCTCCATGTTATGCATTACGGATTTGACGGAGAAGTTCACGAAGGAGAGCTTATAGTAAACCATGAGGTGGCTCATGACGTACTGGAGATTTTCAAAGAACTGTTTGAGATAAAGTATCCTATAGAAAAAATCCGCCTCATCGACGAGTACAATGCCGAAGATGAAGCTTCCATGGAGGATAACAATTCATCGGCATTCTGCTACAGAACCATAGCTGAATCCGATATTCTTTCGAACCACGCAAAGGGACTGGCGATAGACATTAATCCTCTGTACAACCCTTATGTGTACGAGCGTAAAGACGGAAGCCTCTTCCTCCAGCCTGAGAACGCCGGTGACTATGTGGATAGAGATGCGGACAATCCCTACTATATAAAGAAGGATGACGCCTGCTATCAGATATTTATAAACCACGGTTTCACATTGGGCGGTGACTGGAAGTCCAAGAAGGATTACCAGCACTTCGAGAGGGAACTATCGTAATGATTAAAACCGGAAGTGAAAATCTCACCTCCGGTTTTTCTGTGTCTTGACCCATTAACGTCAATATTTTTTATTTTGTTATATCCCCGTACATGTCCGGTCTTCTGTCCCTGAAAATACCCCATGCCAGTCGGTTTTCCTTTACTGCATCGAGGTCAAATGTATGATAAAGGATTTCCTCTTTATCCCTTGAAGCGCTTTCTACCAGATCTCCGGTCTCATCCGCTATAAATGACGAACCGTAGAAAACAAGCGCTGACTTCTGGCCTGCGTTAGCTTCACATGGTTCCACATCTTCCCTTCCGATCCTGTTCGCAGCTACCACAGGAACCAGGTTCGATCCCGCGTGTCCCTGCATGCATCTCCTCCAGTGCGGCATACTGTCTGACTCAAGTATCGGTTCAGAACCTATAGCTGTGGGATAAAATATCACTTCCGCGCCTTTAATAGCCAGGGCTCTCGCAGTCTCCGGGAACCACTGGTCCCAGCAGATACCTGCCCCGAGCCTTCCGTATCTTGTATCAAATACCATAAACCCGGTATTCCCAGGGGTAAAGTAAAACTTCTCCTGATAAAAATGGTCATCCGGAATATGTGTTTTCCTGTATACTCCGAGGATCTTACCGTCCGCATCTATCCATGTCAAAGAATTGTACAGAACGTTTCCGTCTCTTTCATAGAAGCTTATGGGAAGAACAACTTCGAGTTCCTTCGCGAGTCTCTTTCCCATACGGACTGCCGGATTCTCATTCACGGGCAGTGCATACTCATAAAAATCATATCTTCTCTGCTGACAGAAATACTCCCTCTCAAACAGTTCCGGAAGAAGTATCACATTTGCACCCTTCTCTGCGGCTTCACGGACCTTTTTCTCCGCATTTTGAAGGTTCTCTTCAACCTTCGTACTGCACTGCATCTGTACTGCTGCCACTGTAATTTTTCTCATATCTTCTTCTCCTGTTATTCTAAATCACCTTGAAAACGCCTTCCGCGTTTCCCATTTTCCTGCTGCTTCACTCCGGAATCTGCTGTGTAATGCAATGGACATTTCCGCCTCCGAGCAGTATATCACGGGCCTCAATCTGTACTATTTTCCTCTCGGGACAAAGCTTCCTCATAATCTCTGCAGCCTCGTTGTCACTCCGAGTATTTTCTCCGCCGAATGCGGGAAGTATCACCGCACCGTTTGAAAAATAGAAGTTCACATATGATGCAGCCAGTCTCTCTCCGGCTTCCCTCTCATCTTCACCTTCTTCAAATTCGTAGCCCGCCAGGTCTTCTTCCTTTATAAATACGTGCTTTTCCGGTATCGGAAGCTTGTGTATCTTTATCTTCCTGCCCCGTGCATCGGTCTCCGATTCAAGGATCTCATAATCCTCCTTAGATAAAGCATACTGAGGATCGTTCACGTCTTCGGTCCATGCCAGAACCACCTCGCCGGGTCTGACAAATGCACAGATATTATCCACATGCCCGTCGGTTTCGTCATTATATATTCCGTTAGGAAGCCAGATGACTTTCTCCGCCCCCAGGTATTCTTTTAATTTATCCTCTATTTCTTCCTTCGTAAGGTCCGGATTCCTTCCGGGACTGAGCAGGCACTCCGCTGTCACTATGACCGTGCCTTCCCCGTCGGAATGTATGGAACCGCCCTCGAGTACAAACGGAGCTGCGTCAAATATCTTATAATCTTCTCTCTCGGCAAACCTACGGGCAAATGCATCATCCCTATCCCAGGAGGCATAAAGCCCGTTATAGGTTCCGCCCCATGCGTTAAATGACCAGTTTACAGCCCTCACTTCTCCGGATATATCATTCTTCACAAAAGTAGGAGCCACATCCCTCGCCCATGCGTCATCTGTCTGTTCCTTAAAAACATGAACCCTGTCAGTTCCGGATAATTCTTTCACAGCGGATCCGTAACCTTTCTCTCCCGCTGCCACAAATACTTCCTCAGTCTCCGCTATCGTTTTTATTATCTGCTTAAAGGCACGTCTC
>JAEEKN010000367.1 GCA_016282435.1 Lachnospiraceae bacterium
AGGTATTATAACTCCTCTTTTTGGAATTGTCAACAATTTTTTTTAAAACTTGCTAAATTTTTTTTGAGACCCTTTTTTAAAGAGCGGAAAGTTGCATTAAATCAGGCTTCTTCGAGCAGCTTTCTGGCTTTGTTCAGAGCTTTTCCGCGGTGACTTATTTTATTCTTCTCCTCGGGCAGAAGTTCACCGGAGTTGCATCCTTTTTCGGGAACATACATTATGGGATCGTATCCGAATCCGTATTCACCTTTAGCTTCATAAGCTACTTTTCCTTCAAAAGTATCCCTTACCACTTCACATCTTCCGTCAGGGAACACACATGCTATGGCGGCTACGAAACGTGCGTCACGTTTTTCGTCGGGAACCCCCTTCATTTCATCGAGGATTTTTTGATTCTTTATGGAATAGGGAGTATCCGTTCCCATGAATCTGGCTGAATAGATTCCGGGCTTCCCTCCGAGGTAGTCAACTTCGAATCCTGAATCGTCGGCCATTACAAGTGCGTCGGGATATTTACCGCATGCGCGCGCTTTTTCGGCTATGGCTTTAGCCTTCAGAATAGCATTTTCTTCGAAAGTGGTGCCGGTTTCATCCACATCGACTTCTACACCTGCTTCTTTCATGGATATTATCTCATAAGGGAGTCCCTCCATTATCTGCTTTACTTCGCGGAGTTTTCCCATGTTGCCTGTAGCGAATATGATAGTTTTCATAATTGGTATCACCTTTCAAACAGTAAATTTATAATACATTTTACAAGTTTAACTCATTCTGCTTGCATTTTCAAGTAGAAAAGTTATATAATAGTACTGAATGTAAAAATGTAATATAGAGTAGCAGAAAGGAAACCGGAATGGAAACGACCAGAATTACCCTTCCGCAAGAGGATAAAACCACTACGACCATATTTGCAAATCTGTCGGAGGTGACACAACCCATAGGAAGTGTTTTACTGCTTCATGACATGGCAGAACACCACGGAAGATTTGAAGATTTTGTACACATCCTGAACATGAAGGGATATGATACATATTCGTTTGACTATAGAGGACACGGCTCAGGGATACGTTATGAAGAACTGGGTTTCATAGCTGAAGAGAACGGCCACGAACTCCTGATCTCAGACGCGCTGCATATACTTAAGTATATAAAGAAGAACAACAGGGGAAGAAAAACCATTCTTTTCGGGCAGGGAGCAGGAGCGCTCATTGCCAGATGTGTTATCCAGGCATATGACAACATAGATGCCTGCATTCTTTGTTCATCGCCGAATCCTACACATAAGTATATCAATTCGCTTCTTACCGCAGCCAAATTCATCAAGTTCAGGAAAAAGGCATGGTACAGATCCGATTATATGGCAAAAAAGCTTACGGAGTTCAAGAGCTTTACCAGGATATCCAACAGGACGGCCTTTGACTGGGTATCGAGGGACAATCAGCTGGTGGGTTCCTACATCAGCGATCCCCTATGCTCGTTTTTGGGAACAGTTTCGTTTTATATCGATATTCTGAACCTGACCGATGAGGCGGTATCTAAAGCGAACCTCAAACAGATCAGGAACGACCTGCCCATACTTTTGCTGGCAGGAAGCCACGATCCGGTATGTGACTACGGAAATGATGCCGCAGATCTTTTCGATACTTTCCAACGTTATCATTTTACCGAAGTCGACTGTACCATATACGAGGAAGCCAGACATGACCTTCTCCATGAGACAAACAATGCAGCTATAATCAAAGATATCCTGGAGTGGCTGAACAAGGCGCTGGACAACAGAAGGCTCAAAGCCGTAGCAGCCATGAAAGAGAAGAACAAAAAGAAGAAGGGCAAAAACCGTACTGCTGCAGAGGCAGCCAGATCCGCACTCGGGTATGCATCGGCATCGGATGAAGATAAAGGCTCCATTCAGGCAGATAATGTCGGGGATGATGATGCATTCTTAAGTGACATGGGATACTTTAACAGGTCCTCTGATTATGATGAAGCTGAAGAAGACGAGGATTTCATCATAATGGATGACGATGACGATATCGACGCGCTGGCCAGACTTGAGGCTGAAGAAGAACTGGAATTCGAGTTGTCGGGCGATGACGATGATGCCGGAAAGACAGCAAAGAAGAACGATTCTTCAAATTCGAAGGATAAAAAAGAAAAGAAGAACGGCAAAAAAGACAAAAAAGCCGGCGCCGAAGCAAAGAACGCTCCCGAAGAGGACGTTCCGACGGAAAATGAAACAGCCGGTAAAGACAAGGAAAACACAAAGAAAAAACGCAAAAAGTAATGTGAGGTTGTATGGAGTATGAATTTATAGCCCCTTGCCATTTCGGTATGGAAGCTGTTTTAAAAAGAGAAATCCTGAAGCTGGGACTCGAAATAGTAAAAGTCGAAGACGGTAAGGTGACATTTAAGGGTGATGAGACGGCCTTTGCCAGGGCTAACATGTTCCTTCGCACCACCGAGAGGATACTCTTAAAAGTAGGGAGTTTCAAAGCTGCCACTTTTGATGAACTTTTTGAAGGAACCAAAGCTCTTCCGTGGGAAAACTATATCCCGAGAGACGGTAAATTCTGGGTTGCCAAGGCAAACTCCGTTAGAAGCGCTCTGTTCAGCCCGTCCGATATTCAGTCCATTATGAAAAAAGCGATGGTGGAGAGACTGAAACTGAAGTACAGGATTGACTGGTTCAGCGAGACCGGAGCGGAATATCCTGTGAGGGTTTCGATATTAAAAGACGAAGTGACGGTGGGCATTGATACTTCGGGTGACTCATTGCATAAGAGAGGCTACAGGAAGCTCACGAGCAAGGCTCCTATCACCGAGACACTGGCTGCTGCGATCATCATGCATACTCCGTGGAGGGCTGACAGGATTCTGGTAGATCCGTTCTGCGGATCGGGAACGTTCCCCATAGAAGCCGCTCTTATAGGTATGAATATAGCACCGGGTATAAACAGAAGTTTTGCGGCTGAAAAATTTTCTTTTCTTGATAAAAAAATCTGGGAAGACGCAAGGACCGAGGCAAATGACCTGGTACAGAAGGACACAGAGCTTCATATCATGGGATACGACCTTGATGCGGATATAGTATCGGCCGCCAGACAGAATGCGAAGCTTGCGGGAGTAGAGGACAAGATCCATTTTCAGGCGAAAGATGTTAGGGAACTTTCCAGCACGAAGAAATACGGTTTTATCATCACAAATCCTCCGTACGGCGAACGTATGGAAGAGAAAAAAGATATGCCGGCTCTCTACAAGCTTATAGGAAAGACTTTTTCACAGCTTGATACATGGTCGTACTATATTATTACAGGCTATGTCGAGGCTGAAAATTTCATAGGGCGAAAAGCCGATAAGAACAGAAAAATTTACAACGGAATGCTTAAAAGCTATCTGTATGAATTCCTGGGGCCGAAGCCTACGGCCGCAGACCTTCAGACGAGGATAAAATGAAAAAAACAAACGAATCGCAGACAAAGATTCTGAAAAAAGTATTGCCGTACATAAAGCCGTACAGGGGATATTTTGCGCTGACCATATTCCTGGCTCTTTTATCGGTGATATCGGCCCTGTATCTGCCAATTCTTACGGGTGATGCTGTTGACCTGATAAAAAAGCTGGCAGACGGTGGAGAAAATGTGGGAGAAATCTGGATGGAATACTCATCGGATATATTCTGGCAGGATTTCTCGGTGATATTGATAAAAATGGGTGTTGTGATCTCCATAGGTGCTCTGGCACAGTGGACCATGACCCTTTGCAACAACAAAATAGTATTTTCTGTCACAAGAGATGTCAGGCGCAAAGCTTTTGACAGACTCCAGAAGCTTCCGCTTAAATTCCTTGATACCACGTCTTCGGGAGATATGGTGAGCCGTATGATAGCGGATGTGGACCAGTTTGCGGACGGTCTGCTTCTGGGATTTACACAGCTTTTTACCGGTGTTATCACTATAGTCGGTACTCTTGTTTTCATGTTTTATGAAAACCTCTTTATCGCTCTTGTGGTATTCCTGGTTACCCCTCTTTCTCTGTTCGTTGCATCTTTTATTGCCAGAAAAACATACGGCATGTTTAAGCTTCAGTCAAAGACCAGAGGAGAGCAGACGGCACTTATCAACGAGATGATCACGAATCAGAAGGTCGTTCAGTCTTTTAACCGCGAGGATGAGGTTATAGAAAAGTTTGATGAGATAAACGACAGGCTGAAAGTGTGCTCGCTTAGGGCAACATTTTTCTCATCCCTTGTAAATCCCTCGACACGTGTGGTTAATAACATAGTTTATGCCGGCGTAGCATTGACGGGCGGTCTCTCGGTCATATACGGGAGCCTTACCGTAGGACAGCTTACCATCTTCCTTTCATATGCTAACCAGTACACGAAGCCGTTTAATGAGATATCGGGGGTTGTCACCGAACTACAGAACGCTTTGGCATGTGCCGACAGAGTATTCGGTATCATAGAAGAAAAGACCGAAGTTCCCGATGCAAAGGATGCACTGGAACTACAGGACGCAAAAGGCGTAGTGGATCTGAAGGATGTATGCTTCTCGTATACAAAGGATAAAAAACTGATAGAGAATCTGAATCTTTCCGTAAAACCGGGTCAGAGGATAGCGATAGTCGGACCTACCGGGTGCGGCAAGACCACCCTGATAAACCTTATCATGCGTTTTTATGACGTGGATTCCGGAGAGATAAGTGTGGACGGTCATCCCATAAGGAAGATTACCAGGCATTCCCTGAGACGGAACTACGGCATGGTTCTCCAGGATACATGGCTTAAAAAAGGAACCATCAGGGACAACATTATAGTAGGAAAGCCTGACGCTACGGATGAAGAGATTATAGCGGCAGCAAAGAAGTCACATGCCCACAGCTTTATCAGAAGGCTTCCTAACGGGTATGATACGGAGATAGCCGAGGACGGAGGGTCTCTTTCGGGCGGACAGAAGCAGCTCCTCTGTATCACCAGAGTCATGCTTTCACTTCCTCCGATGCTTATCTTGGATGAGGCTACATCATCGATAGATACCAGAACAGAACTGAAGATCCGCAAAGCATTCGACACCATGATGGAGGGACGTACGAGTTTTGTTGTAGCCCACAGGCTTTCGACGATAAAAAATGCCGATGTGATACTGGTCATGAAGGACGGTCATGTGATCGAACAGGGCAGTCACGAGGTACTGCTCAGCAGAGGCGGATTCTATGCAAATCTGTATAACAGCCAGTTTTCGGCATAAAAATACGGGGACGGTTGACAAGATTGATAAATAATGATAAAATATTAAGTTAGTTTATTATGCTTAAATGCGAATGACAATATTATTATAATGAGGACTATGAAATGGCAAAAAAGAGTTTATGGCGCAGGATATTCAAAACGCGAAGCGAGCGTGAGATAAAGAGGATTGAACCTATTGCGCAAAAGATAGAAGAGTTGGAGCCTGTCATGCAGGCAAAGTCCGATGAAGAGCTTCGGGCTATGACTTTGGAGTTTAAGAACAGGCTGGCGAACGGAGAGACACTTGATGATATTCTTCCCGAGGCATTTGCTGCAGCCCGTGAGGCAGGTGTACGTACACTTCATCAGAGAGCATTCCATGTTCAGCTCTTGGGTGCTATCATTCTTCATCAGGGCCGTATCTCCGAGATGTTTACCGGTGAAGGAAAGACACTTACTTCATCTCTTGCCATATATCTGAACGCTCTTGACGGCGAAGGCGTACATGTTGTTACGGTAAACGATTACCTGGCAAAGCGTGATGCCGAGAATATGGGACACATCTACGAGTTCATGGGACTTACATGCGGATATATTCTGAACACCATGGATAATGACGACAGACGTGCCGCATATAATTGTGATATTACCTACGGAACCAACAATGAGTTCGGTTTTGACTATCTTCGTGACAACAGAGTGGTATATAAGGAACAGATGGTTCAGCGTAAGCTGCACTTTGCGGTCATCGATGAGGTTGACTCGTGTTTGATCGACGAGGCGCGTACCCCTCTTATTATTTCAGGTCCTTCCGGAAAGTCCACGAAGCTTTACGAAGCGTGTGATATTCTGGCTTGCCAGCTCCAGAAAGGTACCGAAAAAGAGCTTTCAAAGATGGAAACCGTTATGGCTGCCAAGTTTGGAGGCGAGGAGCCTGAGGAAACCGGAGATTTCGTAGTAAATGAAAAAGAGAAAACCGTAAACCTCACCGCACAGGGTGTTCAGAAGGTTGAGCAGTTCTTCCACTTGGACAACTTTGCCGATCCTGAGAACCTGGAGATCCAGCATAATATCATACTTGCCCTGAAGGCACATTACATCATGTTCAAGGACAAGGATTATGTCGTAAAAGATAACGAAGTCCTGATAGTAGATGACTTTACCGGACGTATCCTGCCCGGTAGACGTTATTCGGACGGTCTCCATCAGGCTATCGAAGCCAAGGAGCACGTAAAGGTAAACAGGGAGTCAAAGACACTGGCTACCATAACCCTTCAGAACTATTTCAACAAATATGAAAAGAAATGCGGTATGACCGGTACCGCTATTACGGAAGACAAGGAATTCCGTGAGATATACGGTATGGACGTAGTGACCATACCTCCGAACAAGCCCGTTATCAGAGTGGACTATGAGGATGCTGTATACTGCACGCATCAGGAGAAGATAGAGTCCATCATCGAAGCGATAGTTGAGGCACATAAAAAGGGACAGCCAGTCCTGGTAGGTACCATCACCATCGAATCTTCGGAAGAGATTAGCGCATACTTAAAGAAGAGAAACATAAAGCATAATGTCCTGAATGCGAAGTTCCATGAGATGGAAGCTGAGATAGTAGCACAGGCAGGCCGTTACGGTGCGGTTACCATCGCTACCAACATGGCGGGCCGTGGTACCGATATCAAGCTCGGCGGAACATTTGAGGAAGGCATGGATGAAGCCGAGTATCGTGAAGAGGTAGAGAAGGTAAAGGCAGCCGGCGGACTTCGTATCATAGGTACGGAACGTCATGAGGCACGCCGTATCGACAACCAGCTGCGCGGACGTTCGGGACGTCAGGGCGATCCCGGTGAGTCGAAGTTCTTTATCTCCCTCGAAGACGATCTGATGCGTCTCTTTGGTTCCGAAAGGATGATGAAGGTATTTAAGACACTCGGTGTACAGCACGGGCAGGAGATTCATCACAAGATGCTCACCAATGCCATCGAGCGTGCACAGAAGAAGATAGAGAACAACAACTTCGGTATCAGAAAGAATATTCTGGAGTACGATGAGGTAAACAACGAACAGCGTGAGATCATTTACGCAGAAAGAATGCGTGTGCTTGACGGTGAGAACATGCATGAGACAATCCTCCGTATGCTGAATGATACTGTTGAGGGCTGCGTAAATGCGACCATAGGTGACGATCAGGTACCTGAAGAATGGGATATGAAGTCACTCAACGATATGCTTCTTCCGATCATTCCCATGGAGCATGTTGTGATTGGTGAGAATGAAGCAAAGGGAATGAAGAAGAAGGATCTCTTAGAGAGGATCAAGAACAGGGCACTCGAACTGTATGACGCAAAGCAAAAGGAATTTACTTCCCTTGATGAATTCAGCGAAGTAGAGCGTATCATTCTGCTTAAAGCCATCGATACCAGATGGATGAACCATATCGATGATATGGACCAGCTACGTCAGAGCATCGGCCTTCAGTCATTTGCACAGAGAAATCCTGTGGATCAGTATAAGCTTCAGGGCTTTGACATGTTCCAGGAGATGACGGACGGCATAGCTGAGGACACCATCAGGATGATGCTGAGGATCCAGGTTGAGAGAAAGGTTGAACGTGAGCAGGTAGCAAAGGAGTCCGGAACCAACAAGGATGAATCCGTAGCAAACGCACCAAAGCGTCGTGTTGCAAAGAAGATCCAGCCCAACGATCCCTGTCCTTGCGGAAGCGGCAAGAAATACAAATTCTGCTGCAAGGCATCGGGTAAGTATGAGACTTGATAAAAAGATTTTTGTGGAAGACAGGACTTTTCCCCGGAAAGCAGGGGAATGAAGCAAAACAGATACAGAGGATAAGATGGTAGCATTAGATCAGGTAAAATACGAATTAAACCAATATCAGGCCCCGTTAAAAGAAGTGGGCGAATCACTCGATCTTGAGAAGAAATCGTTCAGGGTTGAGGAAATAGAAGGCATCATGGAAGAAGAAGGTTTCTGGAATGATGCCGATAAAGCTCAGAACTACATGAAAGAGCTGAAAAACCTAAAGGATACCATACAGGAGTACAATGACCTAAAGACACAGTTCCAGGATTTATATGACCTCATCGATATGGTCAATGAGGAAAACGATGAGTCGATGGTTCCCGAGGTTCAGGCCGAATTTGAAAAGTTCACGAATAACTTTGAAGAAGTCAGGCTCTCCACACTTCTTGACGGAGAGTTTGATAAGGACAATGCCATAGTGACACTGCATGCCGGAGCGGGTGGAACCGAAGCTTGCGACTGGTGCAGCATGCTGTACAGAATGTATTCCATGTGGGCACAGTCCAAAGGATTCTCCCTGGAACTTCTTGACTTTCTTGAAGGCGATGAAGCCGGATACAAGTCGGTCACACTTCAGATAAACGGAATAAACGCATACGGACACCTGAAATCAGAACACGGAGTTCACAGACTGGTGCGTATATCTCCTTTTAATGCTCAGGCCAAGAGACAGACTTCGTTCGTATCATGTGATGTAATGCCTGATATAGAAGAGGATCTCGATATAGATATACCTGATGACGATATCAGGATTGATGTGTTCCGTTCATCGGGTGCCGGCGGACAGAAAGTCAACAAGACTTCATCAGCTATCCGAATCACCCATTTCCCGACAGGTATAGTCGTATCATGTCAGAATGAGCGTTCGCAGTACCAGAATAAAGACAAGGCGATGCAGATACTAAAGTCAAAGCTCCTGATATTAAAGCAGCAGGAGAATCTGGATAAAACGGCCGATATCCGTGGTGAGATCAAGGATAATAATTTCGGAAGCCAGATACGTTCGTATTTCTTACAGCCGTACAAGATGATCAAGGACCTTCGTACAGGGGTCAGCACAGCGAATGCGGATTCAGTGCTGAACGGAGGAATAGATTTATTTATCAACGGTTACTTAAAGTGGCTTAAACAGGGATGTCCTCCTTATAAGGGCGGAGATCTCACAGAATAAAGATAAGGGGGGTCAAGGGGATGAGCATAAATAAACAGGTAATATGTGATATTGATGGACAGTTCTATGGGATGGACAGTTTGAGTGTGCGCAGTATCGAGACCGGCAGGGCAGAGATGTCATTGCGCGGGGTTCCTGCTTATGTAGAGGGTCTTACAAGATTCAGGGATGAATGGGTCCCTTTGATCAGACTTCGTTCTTTGCTCAATCAGGACAGGAGCAGGGAACCTGAGTTCACACAGATAGCATTCATGAATACCGAATCCGGTACTCTGGGTTTCCGTGTGGATAAGGTGGCTGCCATAGAAGAGATAGATGAGCAGGAAGTTCAGAAATTACAGCTTTTTATTACATCGGGTAAAACTTCATTTATAAAAGGCGCCTGCAAGCGTGATGACAGGATCATAGTCGTAGTCGATCATAACAAGTTTATATCGAAAATCGATATGAAGCTTATCATGGAAGGCGTAAAGGCCGTATACAAAGCCGAAGAGGAAGAAAAGCGCCGCAGGGAAGAGGAAGAAGCTGCAAAGAAGGCTGCCGAGGAAGAAGCAGCAAAAAGAAAAGAAGAAGAAAACCAAAAAGCTCAGGAAGTCATGCGACAGGCCGAAGAAGCAAAGCGTGAAGCCGAAGAACTGAAGCGAAGAGAGGCCGAAGAGGCAAAGCGCAAGGCTGAAGAGGAAGCAAAACGCCGTAACGAAGAAATACTTAAGAAAGCTGAAGAGGCCAAAAAGCATGCAGAAGAGGCGAGACGTAAGGCGGAAGAAATAAAGCATAAACAGGAAGAAGCAAAGAAACAGGAGGAAGCAAAGAAACCTGAGCCCGTAAAAGAGCCTGAGAAGCCTGCAGCTCCCGAACCTGTAAAAGAACCGGAAAAAGAGGCTGCGCAGGTAAAAGAGCCCGAAAAGAAACCTGAGAAGAAGTCCTCGGGTAAAGGAAAGAAAAAGAACAAATAAGACATATACAGAATCTATAGCAGGGTTTTTATCCCTGCTATGATTTTCATAGGAGAGAAATGGATCATTTTGTATTACACAGTGATTTTAAGCCCACCGGCGATCAGCCCGAGGCTATAAAGGAGCTGGTGGACGGATTCAGGGAAGGAAACCAGTTTGAAACACTGCTCGGAGTTACCGGATCGGGTAAAACCTTCACTATGGCGAATGTTATAGCGGCCTTAAACAAACCCACTATAGTCATAGCGCATAACAAAACACTTGCTGCCCAGCTTTACGGTGAATTCAAGGAATTCTTCCCGGAGAATGCAGTCGAGTATTTTGTCTCATATTATGACTATTATCAGCCCGAAGCATATGTGCCTTCTACGGATACATATATAGAGAAGGACTCGGCTATAAACGATGAGATAGACAGGCTTCGCCACTCCGCGACCGCGGCTTTAGCGGAACGAAGGGATGTCATAATAGTGGCGAGTGTGTCATGCATATACGGTATAGCGGCGCAGGAAGACTATACCGAGATGACTCTTTCTTTAAGACCCGGTATGACGGTTGAAAGGGATGCCGTCATCAGACGTCTCGTAGAGATGCAGTATATCAGGGATGAGATAGATTTTCACCGCGGAACTTTCAGGGTAAAAGGTGATACCGTTGAAGTCTATCCCATATCTTCAGATGAATATGCATATCGTATAGAATTCTTCGGTGATGAAGTGGACAGGATATCGCAGACAGAGGCTCTTACCGGTAAGGTGAAAGCATTGATGGAGCATGTGATGCTTTTTCCTGCTTCACATTATGTAGTCCCCGAAGACAGGATGAAAAAAGCGATCACCAATATAGAAGAGGAACTAAAGGACAGAGTAAAGTATTTTAAGGACAGGGAAAAACTGTTAGAGGCCCAGAGAATAAGTGAGAGAACTAATTTTGATATAGAAATGCTTCGTGAGACCGGTATCTGTTCAGGCATAGAGAACTACTCGAGACACCTGGCTGGTCTCCCTGCTGGCGCGACTCCGCATACCCTGATAGAACACTTCGGGGATGACTACCTTATGATAGTGGATGAGTCCCACATGACCATGCCTCAGTTCAGGGGTATGTTTAACGGTGACAGGGCACGTAAACAGGTTCTGGTGGACTATGGATTCAGACTTCCGTCAGCTCTTGACAACAGGCCGTTAAAATTCGACGAATTCGAGTCGAAGCTTGATCAGGTGATGTTTGTTTCGGCAACTCCGGGAGAATACGAGAGGGAGCATGAACTCTTAAGGACCGAGCAGGTAATCCGTCCTACAGGACTTCTGGATCCAGAGGTGGATGTCCGTCCTGCGAGCGGCCAGATAGACGACCTGATCTCCGAGATAAGAAACGAGATAAAGAAAGCACAGACTCCTGACGAAAACGGAGAAAAGCCCATAGCGGGAAAAGTGCTGGTCACCACACTGACAAAGCGTATGGCAGAAGAACTTACGGAATATCTGAGACAGTCGGGCATAAGGGTAAAATACCTGCATTCGGATGTGGATACCCTGGAACGCTCGAAGATCATAAGAGATATGAGAATGGATGCCTTTGATGTACTTGTGGGCATAAACCTGCTCCGTGAAGGACTTGATATACCGGAAGTGAGCCTGGTAGCCATACTTGATGCCGACAAGGAAGGATTCCTTCGTTCGGAGGTATCCTTGATCCAGACTATCGGACGTGCCGCACGTAACGAGCACGGACATGTGGTGATGTATGCCGATACTATGACGGATTCGATGAAAAACGCCATAGGTGAAACAAACAGAAGAAGGAAGATACAGTCCGAGTATAACGAGAAGAACGGTATCACTCCGAAAACCATAGTGAAGAAAGTCAGGGAGCTTATCAGCATCTCGAAGAAGGTGGATAAGGACTATTACGGCATGAAGAAGGATCCCGAATCCATGAGCGTACAGGAACTGGAGGCAGCAGCTGCCAAGTTGATGAAGGAGATGCAGAAGGCGGCTGCCGAGCTTGAATTCGAGAAGGCTGCAGAACTTAGAGACAAGATGATGGAGATCCGCAGGAAACTCGCCGAAGCCTGAACCTGGATCGTATAGGGAAGGCGGCTGCAAAGCAGCCGGATGAGGTGTAATTAATTTTGTTAATCAGTATAACTAGTTTTTAGAGGAATATAAGAAAT
>JAEEKN010000368.1 GCA_016282435.1 Lachnospiraceae bacterium
CGCGGCTTAAAGATTGATAAAACCGCCAGACGTGTATACGTAAATGATGAAGAAAAACAGTTTACCACAAAAGAGTTCGATCTCCTGGCTTTCCTGGCTGAACATCCAAACAGAGTCTTCTCGAAAGAGGAACTGTTCAGCGAAATCTGGGATGCGGACCTCATAGGTGACATTGCCACCGTTACGGTACATATCAAAAAAATCAGAGAAAAAATCGAGATCAGTACCAGCAATCCTCAATATATCGAGACCATCTGGGGTGCCGGATACAGATTTAAGATTTAAGGAGCATATATGCCTACCAGAGTTGAAGAAATATGCAAAAAAATCCACATATTATTTGCGAAAGGTGAACCCTACGATAACTCTCCCGATCTGGTCATTCTTTCCCGTACAGAAATGTTTGATCTTCTGCAGGAACTGAACGAAGCCATGTACGAAGTTCTGGATCAGTACGAAGCCACCACCCGTGCAAAGGAGAAAGCAAAACTCGAAACCGAGAGGGAAGCTTCCGAGATCATAGCAAAAGCCAAGCTCGGAGCAGAGGATGTCCAGGCGGCTTCTCTGGCATACACCGATACCATGCTGGACGAGATCGGCAGCCTGCTCACCAACACCACGCAGCTCATCAGGACCCAGTACCTTGAGTTCCTGGCTCAGATGGATGAAAAGCAGGAGATGCTGAAGGAAAACCGTTCACAGCTCAAAACCCAGCTCTCGGAGCTTCACGACCGTGACACTTACCTAAAGTTCCTGGAAAAAATCCGTGAAAAAGACGACGATGAAGAGACCTGTTCCGAATCTAAAAAACCCGAACCCGTAAAGGACGCATCGGATGAGTTTCCTCCTGCGCCCAAAGCTCCCGAACCTGTCATACGTGTGAACCGTCCCGGTGAGAACAGCGGAGTTACATTTACCACCAGGCGCTCTCACAACAAAAAGAGCAAAACGGCTCCTCCCAAATCAGGACAGGTAAAGACCATGTCCGAAGAAGAATACAACAGTATGTCTCCGGACCAGAGGGAAGCACTGGAATCTTCCACTCCGGCTTACGGACAGGGTTTTTCGGCAGAAGACTTTAATCTGGACGCCGAATACGAGCAGTTTAAGCAGGAAAAAGCTGCTTCATCCGACCAAAATACAGGCTCAAAGAAGGGTGCTTTCAAATTTTTTAATAAGAAGAAAAAATAATCCATATTGACTTGATATAAAGTCTGTGCTAGAATTGTTATTGTTCCGTTCCCGGCAGTTTCTGTTATTAAATTACGCGGAACATTGAAACATTAAACATCTTCCTTTATCAGAGGCATGACATGAAAAAAATAGGCATTATCATGGGAAGCAAAAGCGATCTTCCCAAGCTTGAAAAAGCTATCGATATCTTAAAAAGATTTGAAGTTCCTTATGAAGTACATGTATTTTCCGCTCACAGGACACCTGTAGAAGCCAGGGATTTCTCAGTAAATGCCCGACAGAACGGCTTCGGTGTTATCATAGCTGCTGCCGGAATGGCTGCACATCTGGCCGGGGCGATAGCTGCAAATACAACAATCCCGGTTATCGGTATACCGATAAATGCTTCTTCCCTTGGCGGAATGGATGCACTTCTCTCCACTGTACAGATGCCGTCCGGCATACCTGTAGCTACAGTCGGGATAGACGGAGCTTCCAATGCCGCTTTACTTGGAATAGAGATTTTATCCTTGAGTGACGACAGTCTGGCTGAAAAACTGGACCGCGAACGCAAGGCAAATGCCGAAAAGGTTTTAAATGCAAATTCAGAAGTTGCCATGGGTTGACCATGACAACTTTTGGTGTTTTATAATATTCATAAAAAAGGAGAAAACCCATGAACAACAGTTTCAGCGAAAGCTACAAGGCAGCAGGCGTTGACATCACAGCAGGTTACAAAGCTGTAGAACTCATGAAAAGCAGTATTGCCAGAACCACCACACCCGAAAGCACACCGGATATCGGAGGTTTCGGAGGACTCTTTGTTCCAAATATGGCAGGAATGAAAGAGCCTGTTCTTGTCAGCGGTACGGATGGAGTAGGAACCAAGATCAAAATCGCATTCCTTATGAACAAGCATGATACTGTCGGCATTGACTGTGTCGCTATGTGCGTAAATGATATTATCTGCTGCGGCGCACGTCCCATGTTCTTCCTTGATTACATTGCATGTGGAAAGAACATTCCTGAAAAAATAGCTGCCATCGTTTCAGGTGTTGCTGAAGGCTGTGTTCAGGCCGGTTGTGCACTGATCGGCGGCGAAACCGCAGAACATCCCGGACTTATGCCCGTAGACGAATACGATCTGGCAGGTTTTTCCGTTGGTATAGTGGATAAGGAAAAGGTTATCAATACCGATACCCAGAAAGCAGGTGACGTTGTCATAGCTCTTCCTTCCACCGGTGTTCATTCAAACGGTTTTTCACTGGTAAGAAAAATATTTAACATTGAACATACAAATCTGAATCTTCCCATACCCGAGCTCGGCGGCAAGGGTCTCGGTGAGACACTTCTTACTCCTACCAGAATCTATGTAAAGCCCATCCTGGCTCTGATAGATGCAGTAGAAGTAAAGGGAATCTCACATATCACCGGCGGCGGATTCTACGAGAATATCCCCAGAAGTATCAAGAAGGGACTCGGTGCCCGCATAAAGAAGTCCGATGTCCGCGTACTTCCTATCTTCGATCTTCTGGCTAAAGAGGGTAAGGTCGATGAGCATGATATGTTTAACACCTATAATATGGGCGTGGGCATGAGCGTCATCGTAGCACCCGAAAATGTAGATAAGGCTATTGCATCCCTTAAGGCAAACGATGTAGACGCTTATGTGATCGGCGAACTGGCAGAAGGTATAGACGGCGTTGAACTGATCTAAATCAATCAGAAGGACGGTTCTCTGATTGAAAATCACGGAAAGGATACATACATGGAAAAAACCAAAATTGCCGTTCTGGTTTCCGGTGGCGGCACAAACCTCCAGGCTTTGATCGATGCCGAAAAAGCGGGAAATATCCCTCACGGTAAAATATCTCTGGTAGTTGCCAGCAAGCCCGGCGTATTCGCATTGGAGCGTGCAGCAAAAGCAGGTATTCCTTCAGTAGTAATAGAGAGAAAGACCTATGCAGATAAACCTTCTTTTGAGGAAGCGCTTCTTAAGGTATTAAAAGAAAACGGAATACAGATGATAGTACTCGCAGGGTTTATGCTGGTACTCTCGGCTGATTTTGTAAAGCACTATCCGGACAAGATCATAAATGTCCATCCCGCTCTCATCCCGTCCTTCTGCGGAGACGGTTTCTACGGACTGCATGTTCATGAAGCCGCATTAAAATACGGAGTAAAAGTTACCGGAGCTACAGTACATTTTGTAAACGAGGTAACCGACGGCGGAAAGATAATACTTCAGAAAGCAGTGGATATACTCGAGGGAGATACTCCAGAAGTATTACAGAAAAGAGTCATGGAGCAGGCTGAATGGATCATACTTCCGAAAGCATGTGAGATTGTAGCCGAAAAGCTGGCAAAAGAAGTTGCTTTATCAGAGGATTTTGACGATTATGACTCAAACGGCAAGATTCCGTTAAAAACACTATTACACCACGATAAATAAGGAGAAAAACAATGTCCGAAGACAGAACAAAATATATATCCCCGCTTTCAACACGTTATGCAAGCGACGATATGCAGTATATATTCAGCGAGGAATTCAAATTCCGCACATGGAGAAAGCTCTGGATCTCACTCGCAAAATCAGAGAAAAAATTAGGACTTAACATTACAGATGAGCAGGTAGCCGAGCTCGAAGCACATGCTACCGATATCAACTTTGATGTGGCTAAGGAAAGGGAAAAGATAGTACG
>JAEEKN010000369.1 GCA_016282435.1 Lachnospiraceae bacterium
CGGAAACAAGAACGGTAATGAGACTAATACTTCCGGTTCAGGTGCTACAACAAATACTGATTCCAAAGTAAAAGAAAATGCTGATGGAACAAAGACAGAGACAGTAGTAAAAACCACTGATGACGGTTCTACAGTAAAGACACAGACTACCAAGGACGCTGAGGGAAAAGTTCTTCAGACTGTAACACAGAAAACAGAAACAACTACCGACGGCTCCACTGTGACCACTAAGTCTACAGAAAACAATGACGGTACATATACTACAAGTACCAAGACTGTGAACACAGACGGAACTACAGTCACAAAGACAGAGTCGAAGGACACTGAAGGAACTGTTACTTCAAAAGAAGTAACAAAGACCAAGGATTCGACTGTTACAGTAGAAGAGACCAAGACAGAGGCCGGAGATGTTTATACAAAGGAAACAACCAAGACTGCTGAATCAACTGTTATCAGCGAGAATACTGAAACAGCTGATGGTACAGTATCTTCAAAGGTTACTACCAAAACAGCAGGATCTACCACGGTAGAGGAAAAAATCAGTAGTGCGGATGATTCGACTATAGTACGCAAAAGCGTAACAGATAAGAAGGGTACTTCAACTGTCAATGAGACGAAGACCGATAAGAAGGGTAATGTAACAACTACCGAAGAGACAGTGAAGAAGAACGGTACCGGAAGTTCTAAATCAGTGACTGTAGATAAGGATAATAACGAGATCAGTGCCACTTCTACAGAAACAAAGAAGGATAAGAAGGGAACTCTGATAGTTACATCTGAGACTGTAAATAAGAATGCAGAAGGTTCGGAAGTTAAGTCTGTAGAGAGTAGCATAAAGTACTTTAAGTCAGGTGAAGTAAAGACTGAGACAACCGAGAAATCAGCAGATGGTTCCTCTGTAACTACAAAGAATACCATAAACGTAGACGAGAACGGAAACCTGGGCGTAGTATCTGAAGTAACTGAGATTGATGCAGAAGGTAAGGAGACTACATCTACCACCACAGTGACTGTAGAAGTAGACGAATCAGGTAAGCCTGTTCTGTCAGAGATAACTGCAGACGGTAAAACAGCTGTTATACCCGATGTCGTAGTATCTGACGGGCAGATCGTTCCTGTAACCTCCATCGGCGATGGCGCCATGAAGGGTAACAAGAAAGTCACAGATGTGAAGCTGGGTAAGAACATCACTGAGATCGGATCAAAGGCATTCTATAAGGACAAGAAGCTGAAGAACATCGGTCTCACCGGTTCCATCCGGACCATCGAGAAAAAAGCATTTAAGGGAACTGCAGATGACGCAATATTTACCATTAGCGCTACCTCGAAGAAGGAATTCAAGAGAGTAAGGAAGATGGTAATAAAAGCCGGTGCTAGCAAGAACGCTACATTTGTTTATGAGAAAGAATCAAAGTAATAAGAAAAGGTTAACCTAAAACTAAAGTGCCTTTCCATGTGGGGAGGCACTTTTTATTGCCCTAAAACAGCATTTTTGCATAGAGTGATTTATTTCACCATTGCAAAATCCCTGGGACTTGTATATAATGATGCTAAGTTCAAATGCAAAAAAGAAGTAATCTATGCATAAATATAGGATAAGGATATATATGGAAGGAGGCTGAAGGGTGGGAACTTATTTAAATCCCGGGAATAGTGGGTTTAGTCTTATAGTTCAGAGTAATTATGTTGATAAAACAGGGCTCATCAAAACACTTAATTCTATAATAGGTACGACCAAGAATCTTACTTGTGTCAGCAGAGCCCGTCGTTTTGGAAAAACATATGCCGCCCAGATGCTTTGCGCATATTATGATAAAACCTGTGACTCTCATGATCTGTTTGCTGGGTATGACATATCAAAAGAGAAAACATATGAAAAATACCTGAATAAATTCCATGTTATCAGCCTTGATGTTTCCGGTTTTGTCTCGGAAGCACAGAAAAAAGGAATCAGCTTAAGAGAGGTTCCTAAGGAGATTGAGAAAGCTGTAATAAAAGATGTGAAAGCTGATTATCCTGATATTGAAACCGGAGATGGTTTGTCGGACTGCTTATTGAAGCTTGTTGAAAAAACAGAGACTAAAGTTGTTTTTGTAATAGATGAGTGGGACGCTATAATCAGGGAGACCAAAAATGATGCAGAGGCTCAGAAAAGATATCTCAGTTTACTAAGAGGATGGTTTAAAAACAATAACTTTACACCTAAGGTTGTTGCACTCGCATACATGACAGGAATTCTTCCGATAAAGAAAGATGGTTCACAGTCTGCCATATCTGATTTCCGGGAATATACGATGCTTGAACCGGGACCATTTGCGGAATATGTTGGTTTTACGGAAGAAGAAGTGCGAAATCTTTGCGACCAAGATGGCAAGAATTTTACTGATATGAAGAAGTGGTATGACGGATACACTGTAGGTGAATGTAAATCAATCTATAATCCGTATTCTGTAATGCAGGCTTTAGAATCCGGAAATTTCAAATCATATTGGAAAAAGACATCAGCTGCTGACTCACTTAAAACATATATAGATATGGATCAAGACGGGCTCCAAGAGAACATAATCCGTCTGATAGCCGGTGAAGAGATAGAGGTTGATACAGGTTCCTTCCAAAATGATGTAGAAACATTTACATGCAAGGATGATGTTTTGACACTGCTCATTCATCTGGGCTATCTTACATATGAGGAAGTATCAGATTCGTATGATGAGGAGGAAGTAGAATTAACCGGTATTGCCAGGATACCAAATGAAGAAATCAGGACTGAATTTGACAAACTGCTTCACAAGGCTAAGCATAAGGAATTGGTAAAACTTGTA
>JAEEKN010000370.1 GCA_016282435.1 Lachnospiraceae bacterium
ACGTATTATTTCTTCTTGTTCTTTTTATACATAAGTACAGCCACAGTTCCTGAAAGAACTGCCACAACTGCGAGGAGTATTACCAGAATAGGGATTACGGAAGTCTCTCCGGATTCGGGCGCATTAGCAGGATTTGTGTTGTCAGCTGCAGTTTTGTCATTGTTCTTATCTGTATCAGGCTGAGTCTTATCTATCTCAGTGGGTGTTACGTCTTCACCGGTTCCTGTAATCTCGGGTTCGGGAGAAGCAGTTACTTCCGGTGTAGCGGTGGGAGTAGTTTCGGGAGTGATTTCCGGAACATCATCACTGTGGGTCTCTGCATAAAGAGCAGAAGCTACAGAATCCTTCTCCCAGAACACTTTACCGTATAATGTGAGATCCTTGTATGCTTCACCTGTATATTCCGTGCCCTCTTTGTAGTCCTTCGTGGTGTACCACCCGAGAACCTTAAGACCCGGAAGAAGAGTAACAGACTTTTCGGAAGAAAAACTCTCTCCGCCTACATTATACGAGAGTGTAACTTTTTGCGAGACAATATCCGTCTCCAGTATATTCAGGTCACCTGAATCCGAGGTGATCAGCAGCTCACTCAGCTGCGAAGGATTGGTAACTCCGACACTTTTCAGGGTATCGTTTACAGTCCTGTATTTATAAAATGCTACATTGTTTCCGGCTTTATTCTCAATCTTGTAAGGCTCGATGTCACTCACCACTATACCGTCGCTTTCTGTGGCAAAGCCAAGAAGAGGCTTACCGTCTCCTGTGTAACATACTGCTATCTCAGTGCTTGCGGTGATATAACTTCTAAGCATAGGTATGGATACGGGAGCCGCATGGGAGAGCGAAATCCTGGTCACGGTCTGACCGTTCTTTTCCTGCCATATAACATTGCCGCCGATGAGGCTCGAAGCATCTTCTTCTATGCTATCGTGGGCTATCCTGTCGGTTATGGTCAGAGAACCCCATTCAGTACTTTCTGCGGCTTCAAAAAGCTTGTCGACCACAGTGGGGTAGTTCCACTCGCATTTGCTTCTCAGGATCCAGGCATGGCATTCACCGCCCGAATGTCCATTGGCGCCGTTATCCCACAGAACGATGGGAATGCCGTATTCAAATGACTTTTTGCCCATATATCCTGCCCAGTTTTCACGCTGTTCGGTATTATTTTTCTCTGTAGCGCTGGTTTCACCGATCACTACCGGAATATCATTGAATAAGAAAAGCTCTTCAAGATTCTTGAACAGTGAATCGATGGAAGAAGTATGATTCTTGTCTGTGGGGTCAAACTCGTACATTTCGTCACTCAGACAGAAATTATACGGATTATAGCAGTGAACGGATATGATAATGTTATTCACCGCCTTGCCCTCAAAAGTAGGGATGGTGATGGTCTTCAGTATATCAAGGCTTGAAGAAGCAGCGTATCCGGGGATCATGAGGCAGCGTTCACCATTATGACCTTTGCCGTTGCTCCTCACGGTATAGGTAAATACCTGATTCAGGTAGTTAACTGCCGTGTACGCAGCCTGATTACCGGTCCATTCGATATCGGAACCCTGCATACGGGGTTCGTTCATGCCCTCAAATATCAGATGCTGGTCATAGTCTGCAAAATAATCGGCTATCTGAGCCCATACGGCCTCGAGTTCTTCGCCTACTTTAGCATAGGACTTATCCAGGTCTTTTACGTTTACCCAGGCCTCATGATGTACATTGAGGATGATATACATATCAAGGTCATATGCGTAGTCGACCACCTCTTTGATACGGGCCAGGAACTCGGGATTGATGGTGTATGAACCGTCTTTTATGATGTGGTTGTTCCAGGTCACGGGTATACGTATGGTACGGAATCCTCTGTCATGAACCGCTTTTATCAGTTCGGGGGTGACTTTGGGGTTGCCCCAAGAGGTCTCCTGACTGTAGATATTTGCACGGTTTCCGCCGGTCGCATCAAAAGTATTGCCGAGGTTCCAGCCGAGCCCCATGTCATCCACTATATCTTTGGCGGACAGGCCTGTAAGACTGCCGGCTGCCTTCGCCGGTGTGGAAGGAGTATAAAAAACATAATTCATCATAGTTAACATTATAATAAGCAGTAATGCGATCAAAGATCGCGGTGCGGTTGGTTTATTGAGACGGTTTGAATTTGAATAACAATGTGCATACGTATTCAATCGTTTGTTTATTTTCATATATTGAAATCTCCATTTATAATGTATCGTTGAGGTCTCTTCTTGTTATGTAAAGCCAACATAGCCATGTCTTCAAGGGAAAGCTCGGTTTACACATGTGACGGTTATATGGTCACATGTGTGACACATCATCAAGTGCTGCGGCGATTACCTTGTCCATATCGTAATACTTGTACTGGCCGAGTCTGCCGCCGAAGAATACGTTTTCAGTAGCATCTGCCAACTGTTTATACTCTGCATAGAGCTTGTTGTTGATATCGTTGTTCACAGGATAGTAGGGTTCGTCGCCCTTTTCCCATGTTTTGGGATATTCTCTGGTTATTATGGTGCTAGGCTGCTTGCCAAACTCGAAATGCTTGTGCTCTATGATCCTGGTAAAATCGACCTCATGGCTCGTGTAGTTCACTACAGCCACACCCTGGTAGTTTTCCTTGTCAAGCTTTTCGGTCTCAAATCTCAGGGATCTGTATTCCAGTTCGCCCAGACGGTAATCGAAGAATTCATCTATCATACCGGTATAGATCACTTTATCCGCGAGCCCGCAGCCATAATCAACAACGGCCGAATCGACTCCGGAAGAACTGCCGGCGGTCTCAGGGTTGTGAGCATTCCGTAACTGGAAATAATCGGTATTCAGTCTCACATCCACGCCTTCGAGCATCTTCTCGATCATCTGTGTATATCCGCCGATGGGAATGCCCTGGTACCTGTCATTAAAATAATTGTTATCAAAAGTAAGCCTTACAGGGAGCCTCTTGATGATAAACGCAGGAAGTTCCTTGCAGCTGCGGCCCCATTGTTTCTCGGTATACTCCTTTACGAGCTTCTCGTATACATCACGTCCTACCAGACGAAGAGCCTGTTCCTCTAAGTTAGTGGGCTCACCGGTGATACCTTCGGCGTCTATCTGCTCCTGAATCTTGGCAGCAGCCTCTTCGGGAGTCACCACACCCCAGAGCTTTGAGAAGGTGTTCATATTAAAAGGAAGATTGTAAAGCTCATCGTGGTATCTGGCGACAGGAGAGTTCACAAAATTATTGAACTCAGCAAACCGGTTCACATAGTCCCAGATCTTCCTGTCGGAAGTGTGGAAGATATGTGCACCGTATTTATGAACGTTGATCCCATCCACATTCTCTGTATATATATTTCCGCCGATGACTTTACGCTTGTCTATGACGAGACACTCCATGCCTTTCTTTTTCAGTTCATGAGCTGCTACAGCTCCATAAAGACCTGCACCGACTATCAGATAATCATATTTTTTATCCACCACAAACGATACCCCGCTTTCTGAAATGTCAAAGTCACCTCGAAAACGCCTTCAGCGTTTCCTCGGTAACAAAACGATGCTTCTATTTTGTTATACTAATGAGCATACTTCCAATCATCTCATTATAATCCAAAACAAAAATTTAGTCAAATACAAAAAAATACTTGACAAATTTTAAAAAGATGATATTATGAACATATGAACAGTTGCTCATATGTTTGAACAAAAAGGAGGAAAACGGATGTCAATAAACGATACAGAACATTGCGAGATATCTCACGAGCATAAGCATGACGATAAAATATCCGAGTTCAAGAAGATGATGCCGGAAGAAGATAAACTGTACGACCTGGCTGAACTTTTCAAGTGTTTCGGGGATTCCACCAGGATCAGGATACTGTTTGCACTGTTTGAAAGTGAGATGTGCGTATGCGACATAGCAAACACGCTGGATATGACTCAGTCGGCAGTATCACATCAGTTGAAAATCCTGAAACAGGCAAAACTCATAGATTTCAGACGTGAAGGCAAATCAGTCATATACAAGCTGGCCGATGACCATGTGAGCTCCATAATAGCACAGGGAGCCGAGCACATACTGGAGTAATCTTTATTTGAATAAAACAGGATTGACTCGATACGGGTAAACAAATGACAAGACAGACCTTGTCAAAAAGATAAAAAAAGAAAGGAGAGTAATGGGGCAGAAAAAACAAGAGACCCTGTTACGAGAGAAACATGAAAAAGAAATTCAAACTTCAGGACCTTGACTGTGCAAACTGCGCACAGAAGATGGAGGACGCCATCAAAAAAATCGACGGAGTAAATGATGCCAGTGTCAGCTTCATGACACAGAAGATGAGTATCGACGCAGATGACGAGAGATTTGAAGCCATAATGGATGAAGTAGTAAAGGTATGCAAGAAGGTAGAACCTGACTGTGTCATCCTGAGATAATGAATTAAAAATATGGAATAAAGTTTGCAGACACGGAAGGACAGTGATCGAATATGACTCCGAAACAGAAGAAAACACTATACAGAATAATCACAGCCGGTATCATATACGGGATAATGCTCGTATGGTCGCATACCGACGCATACGGCGATGTGATAGAAGGCAAGTGGATGGAACCTTTGCTTTACCTCGTTCCGTTCCTTTTGGCGGGCTATGACATAGTGATAAAAGCGGTAAAGAACATCTGTCACGGTCAGATATTCGACGAGAATTTCCTGATGCTCGTGGCAGGGATCGGAGCATACGGCATACAGGAGTATTCCGAGGCAGTAGCAGTCATAATCTTTTACCAGGTAGGTGAACTCTTCCAGTCATATGCGGTAGGAAAGTCCAGAAAATCCATAGCGGACATGATGGACATCTGTCCGGAGTATGCGAATCTTGAAACAG
>JAEEKN010000371.1 GCA_016282435.1 Lachnospiraceae bacterium
GGAGTTCTTAGATGCATATATGGTGCGGGTGGGCAAATGATGGCTTCGCAGCAGGATATTATATTAAATACTATCGGGACAGTTTTTTCGTTCTTCAAAACAATCCTGTTCTTTATGATGTGGAACTGGTTTGTTCCTATTTGGGACAATAACAGGAAATCTAATGGAGATGACATACGGTATTTTGAGAAAAAGATGGTAATGCTTTCCTTTATAATGATCGTGGCAATAAATACTGTAAAGTCGTATTTTTTTACTACTGATTATCCGGTATTCATAATATCTGTTTTTACGGTAACTGTGGCGGTGGTTTGGATTTCTGACCGCAAGTGGCTACTGGAAACAATTTTTTCGGTATTGTTTTTCTGGAATGTTTCCAGCCTCACATATTTCATTGCGGACAGTATTACTGACAGACCTTTTGTCTGGCTGATGGAGGGGATAGAAAATGCTGGTGACCTTGAACGTTTTGTCAATGTCAGACTTATAATCATGCAGGGGACCTTATGCATTTTGTATCTGTTGTTTATGAGTGTGGCATTTGTGCCGGTGGCAAGGATACATCGTGAGAGGGAAAAGATACATCTACAGGAGTTTGCTTTTTTATCCGTTCAAAATATAGCAGGTATCATTTTGACCTTTATCATGTCACACCTTGCAATACTGACAATGGATGGTGGCGCATTTATACTGACGGAGGAAAAGCCGGAGTTGCTGTGGCAGATGCCGGTGATAGCCATATTATTATATCTTGGCGAGTTGTCTGCGCTGTATATGTGGCATCAGAATATCAGCTATCGTAACCAAAGCGAGATGTACTTGGTAGAGAAGCTTGAAAAGGAAGCGATGAAAGCCAGACTTGAGGAGACACAGGATTATTATGAAAAGATCAGAAAAGTAAGACATGATATGGCAAGTCATCTCACAAATATAAAGGGATTGGCTGAACATGGATATGAAAAGGAACTTTCAGACTATATTTCATCGCTGGATGCAGATATAGGTCAAATTGAAATGTCAGTATCGACAGGAGATCCTGTAACGGATCTTATTATAAATGACCATATGAAAAAGGCTGACGAGAGAAATGTATCTTTGAATGTTAGTATGAAATATGGCGATGATTGGGGCATATCAGCGTATGATATAGGTATAGTTATAGGAAATCTTTTAGATAATGCTATTCGAGAGGCAGCTTTGGTCAATGACAGGTACAGGGATGTGGGTTTTAGGGTTGTGGAAAAGCCCGGTTTTATCGTAATAATATGTGATAATCCTTATGATGTAAATGACATCACAGCACCATCAACTGACGAATGGCATGGACTTGGTCTGAAAAATATAAGGGATATGGCTGACAGATACGAGGGTGGAATGCGTATAGATAAAAGAGATGGCAGGTTTATAGCCAAAGTAATGTTGAAAAAGCAGGGCAGATAAGCTTTCTGCAACAATATCATGACATCTGGTTACATGGGGGTTATTTACAAAAATCTACCACCGAAATAAAAATTGAAAGCTATGGATGGCGCAGAGACTTATGGATGAGTTTTCTATAGGTTCCTGCGTTTTTCTTGAAAAAGATAATCAGAAAGGATGGTGGCATATGGATTTTGATATAGGCAACAGCAGGATCAGTGAGATAATGATCCGAAATGCGCAAAACACATCAGGGAGTGGTTCAAAAGCTGTGGATAAGAAGAATCTGTCTCCATGGATGCAGTATCTATCAGATGCAAAGGACAAGACTGATAAGGCAAGAATGGAGGAGGTTACAGCTCAAAAAAAACGATTCCAAAATACGGATGAAGAAACGAAGGCAGATGGACTAGATAACAGAGGGATGACAGCTGATGAACTTAGGGATCTGTATTATAGGATGCAGGGATACAATCTTGGATGGGATGATGACAGTGATGATTTTTATAGAAAAATGTCCCAGACATACATTGACAGTTTAACAGATACTTCAAATACCGGATCGTCTTATATTCCAAATGCGAATCGGGAATTATTGGGACAGGCTTTTGACAATGTCTATGATGTAAGCAAATTGACAGAGCATATCAGAAAAGGAAGACAACAGTAGTTCGGACCGAAAGGAGAACTTCGCTGCTTTGACTGACAGATGAGTGGCAGTCTTCTATGGAGGTTGCGATGAGAATAGCAGATCAAATCTTAAATAAAACGGCAAGGGAGGCGCATCTTCCGATAAATCAAAACATGGTAAGTGCCGGGAGTAATGTAAATAATAACACACTTTTAGATGCCCTTAACAAGAAAGAAAAAACTGAAAGCAAGTCAGTGACAACAGCTTCAAAGAAGTATTATGAACAGTTGGGAATGGATGCTGAGGGACTTCGCAAGCATGCGGATGGTCTGTTAAAGGCTTTGGATAATGTCCAGGAGCCAAAAGAGGCAAAGGATTCTATTAATGCATTTCTGGAATCATGGAATGACACTTACCAAAAACTCAAGAAATCTGAATCCATGCTGGATCATGAGTATGCGTCACTTATGCGGGAGGCTGCTATTGAGAACAAAAATGCTTTTGAAACAATCGGTATAGGAATGAAAGAAAGCGGGTCGCTTGCTATTATAGATGAAAAGAAGTTCGAAGAGGCAAGCATGGATGACCTTAACACCATAATAGGAAGTGGTGGCTCATTTGTGGAAAAAACTGATATGGTTGCAGAGCATATAATCAGTAATGCTGATGCAAATATTGAAAGTGTAAAAAGCAACTATGGGAAGTACAGCAGTGTATATTCGGACTTCGAAAAGAGCAAATATGACTTTTTAGGTTAATCGCTCGGACCTTTCCGGAGAGCGATGCGGTTCTGAACGACAGAGGGATCGCGGAAAGGAGACTTATGATAATAAACTCTGATGACAGTTTTGCGTCTGGCTATTTGGCACATTCAAGCTACACTGATCCCGCTAACGGAAGGAATGTTGGGGTTGATGTTAGCTTCA
>JAEEKN010000372.1 GCA_016282435.1 Lachnospiraceae bacterium
ATCTGAAGATAATTTTACTTAGTCGCACTTGTTTTATGCCTGAAAGCAGAAACATTGAGTATATCGATGTTTTCGCTTTTTTTATAATGGGGAGCACGAAGAAGGATGGAACGTCCACCGAGAAGTCTTATGCGGTAGATGAAGACGGCCAGATGGTACTCACGGAGATCGAGTCGACCACGACGTCAGCTTCGATACCCGCGTCTGTCAAGGTAAATGGCAAGTCCGTTCCGGTAACGAGCATCGGCGAAGGGGCGATGAAGGATAACAAGACCGTAAAGACGGTCAAGATCGCATCCAGCGTAACCAGCATAGGCGAGGATGCCTTCAGCGGGGCAAGCAAGCTCAAGACGATCAAGCTCACGGCGAACATCACTGAGATAGCCCCGGGTGCGTTCGACGGCATCAAGTCCAATGCTACGTTCTACATCTCGGCGAAAACAGACAAGGAGTTCGATGCGCTCGTAGAACTGCTGAAGAAGTCAGGTGTAGGCAGCAAAGTGAAGTTCAAGAGGGCGTGACATACACACGATATCATACAGGGAAGGACCGGCAGCGAACCGGTCCTTTTTTGCCGAACTCTTGGCGACAGTTCTTTAGTGTTTTTTTTAGGGGCGCGGAAAAAAGCACAGATGTCTCTTGCATTTTCTACACGCTCATAATATAATAGTAAAAAAGGTAAGGCTGAACAACCCTTACCCCAAAAAAAAAATAAAGAAAAGGAAGGTAAAGTACATGGATAAAAAGAAATTCACAGCAAGATTCCTGCTGCGTCTGTTCGGGATGATGCTCGCGTTCGGCGTGGTTTTCGGCACATTTAATGCCAGGGAGACTGGCGTGAACGCTGCAGAGAAGGCGGCAGTAACAAAACCTTCAAAGAAGGAACTCCGCGCGCTGTATAAGAAGGTCTCCAAGGCAAACAGGTTCAACAGGCTGCTTAAGAAGTACAAATCTATATGTGTGGCAAGCAGCAGCTCTATGCTCTGGTTTAATGCGGACGCTGCATATACAAGGCACGCCAACGACGGGCGTTCAATGTATATCGAAGGCAACAGTGGATACGTCCTTGACTGGAATGAAAACCATGCCGAATACGTATTCCTCGTAGGAGGCCTGGACAGATATGACATAACATACGCACGCTACTATTTTGACTATGTATTCTCGGTAGAATCGTTCCTTGAAGACGAGACGCTGTCAGTCGAATACGACGTGGATTACTACGGTGAAAACGTGATATTGATCAAAAGGGAGCTGAACGAGAACAGCAGGAAATTGTTCTTTGAAAGCCAGAACATAGAAGATACAGGTTCTCCGGTCATCGACGCTGTGGCTGTTGACCCGGAGACATACGAGGTAATGGGTGTCTACGAATATTTTGCGGATGACGAAGAAAATATCCTGACAGAGACCTTGTTCTTCTGCAACGTTGACATTCCTTCCGAAGCTGCCATGCTCCGCGGGATGATGAACAGGAAGGAAAAGAAATCCGTTAACTTTACCGTGATAAGGGATGTGGGCACGGAAAATGAAATCCGCGTCGAGGCTTCCATCCCCGCATGTTCTTACACTACGATGTACTCTGTAGGCACAGACTATGTCCTTTACAGTGACCCTGAATGCACGGAAGTCGCCGGTAAATGGAACGGGCTTAAGGACAGGACTGTTTACATGAAGACGGTTTCGGAAACTGAAAACAAATAAAAAGGAAAACATCATAAGGGGCTGCCGCACTTAGTACGCCAGCCCTGTTTTTTAACTTTCGTTAAGCAGTTTTAACTCCGTCAGGGCAAATGGTATACTTATACCGAAAGTGAACACATCCGCTACGGACTGGGTTATCTCGACGCCGGTAAGCCCGAAGATCATGGGAAGGATGATAATGGCGGGTATGAAAAACAATCCGTTTCTTGCCGAAGCAGTGATAGAGGCTTTTACACCACGTCCTATGGACTGAAGCATCATATTCGTCATGACGATAAAAGCATTTAACGGAAGCAGAGCTGACTGGCATCTGAGAGCGACAGTACCGATATCGATAACGCTCTGTCTTGTTACCATGTCTGTGTTTTCTGAATCGGATATAAACATTTCTATGATATCAGGTGCGAATATGAAGCATATTACACCGACTATCAAGAGAAAAACAGTACCCCATTTAACACAGAAAATGAAACCTTCCTTTACACGGCTCTTTTTACTGGCACCATAGTTGAATGAACATACAGGCTGGTAGCCCTGTCCGAAACCGATGAGAGCGGAGATGAGAAGCATCATGACTCTGGTTGTAATGGACATTCCGGATATGGCTGCATCGCCGCCAAGGCTTCCGGCGGTCCTGTTGAGAATGGTGGTAGCCACAGCAGCGAGTCCCTGGCGGAACAGGGAAGGGATTCCTCCGTTTATTATCTGGACTATATAAAAACCATTAATTTTGATATTCTTAAAACTGATCCTGATGTTTTCACCCTTGAAACTTCCGATGAGAAGTATGAAGAAGCTGGTAATCTGGCCTGCTACAGTGGCTATGGCAGCTCCTCTGACACCCATATCAAGACCTAATATGAGAAGCGGGTCCAGTATGATATTTATGATGGCGCCTGATACCAGTCCTATCATGGCATAAAAGGCATTTCCCTGGAAACGGAGCTGATTGTTTACGACAAACTGTCCCATCATGAACGGGGCGCCTATCAGAATGATGCCTGCATAGCTTTTGGTCATCTCAACAGTAGAAGAGGAGACATCATCGGACACGAGAAAACCGACCAGACCGTCTATAAAAACATTTCCCAGAATAGCGAAGATTAAGCCCAGGGATATGGCATATATGAATCCTGTAGCTGCCATTTCTGAGGCTTCTTTGTTTTTACCGGCCCCGAGCATACGTGAAAGGAAGTTACCGGATCCATGCCCGAACAGGAACCCGAATGCCTGGATGACAGCCATCACGGGGAATACTATTCCGACAGCTGCGGTAGCCTGAACTGATATGGAAGGAATCCTGCCTACAAAATAGGTATCGGCAGTATTATAGATACCGGTAACGAGCATACTGATGATGGTGGGTATTGCCAGCTGTTTTATCAGCTTCGGCACCGGTGTCTCTGTCATATATGAAAATCTGTCTTTAGGTCTTTGCATGATCATAGCTCCGTTCAAATCAATAATGAATCGATTTTACTACAAATGAAGGGTATAGTCAAATAGAATTATTTATGGGGTGCCTTTTGGCTGCTTGACTATGATATTGAAAAAGCAGGCAGGATAAGAGGTGGAAGAAAAAATAAGCATCGTATGCGCATTATTACAAGCAAAAACAGGAACCCTCGGTCCCTGTTTTTTGCTTGTTTGGTATATTATTTTGCACGCTTAAATTTTATATATTTCTTCATATTAGCCGCCTTGACCAGCTTCTTTGCCCTCTTCGTCTGAGACTTGCTGCTGGTAATGTGTACGACTGTACATGCGCCATGCTGGGTAACAGATCTTAAGGAAGTGTCCGCAAACTTGATCTCATCCTTACCATTGATCTTTATGTATGAATTGCCCTTGGATGTTGTCCTCATGCCGAACGATACCTTGCTGCCGTCGCTGGCCGTGATCTCTTCCGAGAAGGTCGTCCTTCCGCCGGATTTGACAGTCATGGATGACTTCATGACATCCCCTTCGGGGGTCTCAAACGTCTGCGTCGTCCTGACCGTGCCGGTAGCATAAGTCTTTTCATAGATGCTGGACTTCGATCCGTCATCATCCTGTTTCTTAATGCTTACGGCTTTCACGATCTTATTACCCGGCGTTTCCGTTACCTTCTCGACCGTCTTTGAGCCTCCTTCCACGGTGGTGGTCTTCGTGACGGTCTTTTCCTCGGTCTCGGTCTTTACTGTCTTGACGCTGCCGTTCTCCGTATCTTCCACGGTCGTTGTCACGGTCTTTACTATATCGCCGCTCTCGTCCGTAGTGACAGCCGTCTTGATGGATTCGCCGTTTATACCAACTTCCTTTTCGATGGTAGTGACCGTTCCGTCCCCGTTATCCTTGGTAGAGACGTTGCTTGCGGGCTTCTCCTGGTCTTTATTTTTGCCCTTATCCTCATCGCTGCCCTGGTTCTTCCCTTTATCTGCGCCGTCTTTCGCGGTCCCGCCGGTCGCTCCTCCATCCTTATGGATAGGGCCTGCTCCGTCAACCGCCCCTATATCGCGGGGGACAGACGCCCCGCCGTCATCCGGCGTTTCGCCTTCCGGTGCGGGTCTGGGGAGTATCCCCAGTGATGTGTCCGCTCCGCTCTGTGATGATGCCGTATCCTTCTCAGCCGTCCCTTCCCCGGAAGAGGAGGGTACAAGCATGGGCAGGTCGATGCTCACTTCCTGCGTGCTGAACGCAGGGTTTTTGAAGTATGCGGTATATGTGGCAGTTCCTTTTTCGGTATACGTAGCAGCTACCTCGTTCCTGCTGGCTATGGATCTTTCCTCAAGGACGTATCCACAGTCCTTATTGGTGCATACGGCAGTAGCCGTGCACGATGAATGGTCATCGCTCCATTCATATACAGGCTCTCCGTAAGTATGCCCTTCGGCTTTCACAGTCTGTCCCGTGGCTATCACCTGCTTGCAGATGCTGCAGTAGGTATCCCCGGTATATCCGTCTGCCGTATGGGTCTTTTCAACCTTGTTTATCAGCACCGTGTCCGTATGCTGGCAGGCGCTCCTTTCGATGGTGACGGCAGCGCCGGTGTTTATGTAGCAGTCCTTATCCCAGCCGGTATATACCGCCGCAGCTTCCAGAGGCTCGCCTACGCTGAGCATCACGTCCGCGTATCCTTCCGACCATTCCCATCCTTCAGGGAGCGTGGCCAGCCTGACCTTGTCGGTCGTGAACGGCACTGATATCCGTGCTGACGGCATCAGGGGCGCGTTATCGGCTTTTTTTATGACGGCGCTTACCGAGCCGAGGCCTGCACTAAGATAGATGCCGCTGCCTTTTGCGTAATACCATACGGTGTACGCCCCGGGGCTGCTCGCCGTAGGATAAGTTTTAGAAAATGCTTCGGGTGCGGGCTGCGGGTCGCCGGCTTTTGTCACAGCATAGAACATCTGTCCGTTCGCCGCAGCTCCTCCGGTTATCAGATCCTGGCTCTCTCCCGTATATTTCACGGTCCTGCCGATGGGCTCGTCCATTATGGATGCTGACGGGTTCTTTATCTCGAACGTCTTCGTGACGGATCCTGTGTAATTGCCCTTGCCGGTTATGGTGAAGCTTGCCGTGCCGGGTTCGGTGTTATCGTTCCATACGATGGAGTAATCGGTGCCTTCAGCCAGCGGATAGCCCTCGTATTTCACGGTAAGCCCTTCTATCGTTACGGGGTTCCCGCCGTTGTATTCCTGAGCCACGATGCTGGTCATCACGGTATCCTCGATGTCCGCGGGGGTTATGCCGAACGTTGCTTCCTTGGTCCCCGTATAATTGCCCTTGCCTTTTACTATCGCTATGGCAGAGCCTGTAACGGACGTGTTCCCAGAATATTCCACGGTATAATCCACATCTGCCGTAAGCACTCCCCTTGTCTGGTTCGTCACCGTGACCGTGGGCTTGCATCCGGCAGGAGAGTATGTCTGGTCGGGTATGTATGCTATCGATGCCCCCTCATAGAACGTATGCACTTCGCCCTGCAGGTCGGTGAGGCTGTGCGTGGTGGTGGACGAGATGTCCGTAGCGTAGATCATCGCCTTTACCTGCTTTGTGCCGCAGAACTTTCCTATCCCCGTGATGGGCACGTTGATGTACTGGTTGTTGGATGCGTCAAAGAACGTATCCCTGATGTCCGCGGGAAACTCGTAATCCACGCCTTCCGTAAGTATCTGCCCGTTATGCCTGAGCTGGGTGTTATAGCCTAGCGTCCACGCAGGGGATATTGTGAACAACCCGAGACCGTCCCTGTCCTGCAGCCCGGTGCGCCCGGTCCTGGGGTCTATGAAGTATTTCTTCGTCAGCGCGAGATTAGCGGGGAGTATGGTGTAGCTGCACGTCTTCGAGCCGGTGCATACCGTACTTCCGGCCTTAGCCGTAACGGTGACTGACATATCGCCCCATGTATTGCTGCCGTATGATACCTCGTATTCCGACGAGCTTATGAGCGAGCCGAAATTATCACGTGTCCTTACCGTGACAAGGGGTTCGAGCGCGCTTCCGGAATAAGGGGATCTCATGATATGGACATCCACATCGTCTGAGCCGAGGTCTACGCGGGTTTCGAACAGGTTCTTCGTGAACGCCTTTATACACAGGTTGCCGCGGTTTCCGCTCATTTCCGACATATCCGTCCATTCATTGTCTAACATTACGAAGCTCTCACCGGGCCTGATGGAGGCTGTGCAGCCCCAATCGTTCCCGTAGTTGTACGTTAGCTCCGTTTCGGTCCCCACGTCCGCGCCCTGTTTTGAGAGTACGACCACGACGGAGAACTGCTGCCCGGGATCAAGATGTGCGCCGTTAAGCGCTATCGTGTGATATCCTACAAACGGAAGCATTCCGGCCGCTCCTCCTGCCATACTGCCGGACTCGGGATCTTCCGCAAGGTTACAGTTACCGTTGCCGTCGTCCACGTAAACAAAAACGTCGTAAGATACATCCGCGTTGGCAGTAAAGAGGGAAATGGCCTTAAGCTCTTCGCCTCCGGCGGAAGCCTGCGCAGTGAATACGTTCGCGACCTTAAGCCTTTCCGTGTCGAGCGAATATGTCTTATGGACTGTTGCGCCGTCGTACTGGTAATTGTTGTCATACTTACCCACCGGGTCCACCTCGAGGACATTTATATCGTCACCGGTGCTGGCGTTATAGTAGGACATCCAGAAATAACCGCAGTAGCTCCAGGTCTCGCTCTCATTTTCCGCCCAGGTGTTCCTTATGAGCCATGCGCCGTCTCCGGGCGGCTCGACGGCGAAGCTCTCTTTCGGGAAGTTGTCATTCCAGCCGACCACCATTACCGCATGGTTCTGGTCGCCGTAATCGTAGTCGTCGTAGTATGCATTGTGCTCCTTATTATACACCCGCTTGCCTGTTACGTCGGATATCTCGGGCATTGCGTTAAAGTCGATGGTCGCTGAGCCGTTGTTCATTATCGCTCTCTTTACGGCCTTGAAATCGCTGCTGCCGGGGTCAGCGTTTGCCCCATGGCTGATCTTGAGTATGTATGCGTTCGCCAGGTGCGCTGCGTCATCCTCATAGGCGAACTCTCGGTCCATCGAGGTGCGTTCAGGGAACCCGTCCGGGGGATATACAAGGTCCCCGTATTCCTCAGCCACGCCGACCCAGTTCGCGAGCGTGTTTATCGCAAGGCCCTCAAGTCCGCCGCGCTCAAGCGATCCCGGCCTGTACTCCGCGACAACATCGCCGGCTGTCAGCCCGAGCGGGTCAAAATCACGGTTCTCGCAGAAGAATGCGAGCTGTGTCTCGGACAGGTTCAGGCTCCTGTCAGCCATCCTGTGCTTGATCATGTATGTCTCGATCACGCCGGTAACCGCCTGGGCCCAGCATGTGCCGAACTGCTGCTGGTCCCTTAAGTCCGGCATGTATAACCCAAAATCGTTCTGATCCCACTTTGAAGGTAGCAGGTCTTCCCTCAGGACGGATCCGTCCCCTCGGCCGGATGAGCTCTCGCCCTTCCTGCTGCCGTCCTTTATCAGTCCGAGCCCTTTTACGCGCCCGTTCACAGTGATCGTGCCGGGAGCGTGCATATCCGGGTTTTCCGTTATCCCTGCCGTATCCGTTCCGGGATCAGGTGCCTGATAGACGGTGCTGATGCTTCCCGTCCCAGGATCCGGTGTCTCGCCGGCAGACGCCCCGACAGGCAGCGCGCCTACGGTCATCGCCAGGGACAGGAACAGGGCTGCGACGCTTTTTATCTTAATCTTCCTGTTCATAAAAATCCCTCCTTGTGTTTTTTATTATTATAGTACGTTTACATCACTATTTCAAGTTTAAATATGAGTTGTAATACGCGAAATATCTGAAAAGTTAATACTCATTTTTATGCCGATAAGAGTTTGTAAATAGGCCTTTGCTTCTTGACTATGACAGTATTTTTAATGTATAATAGTTTTAGTTTGTAGGTATAACTATTTTATAACAAAATTGGAGGAGGGTAAAAAGTATGGATACAAAAAGAAAGAACATGATAGTTAAACTACTGATACGTCTGACAGGCGTGATGCTTGCACTAGGTGTGGTACTCGGTACGCTTTATGTGGCAGAAACTGACGCAAAAGCAGCAAATAAGAAGACTAAGACAGAACAGCAGGTTTCAAAGCCTACAAAAAAGGAAGTTCGTGCATTGATGAAGAAGATTCATAAAGCAAACAATGTCAACAAGCTTCTTAAAAAACATAAATCTGTCTTCCTGATGAACGAAGACTATGTACTCTGGTTTGATAAAAAGGCTTCATATACCAGGGCAAACTCGATTAATTATGCAACTTACATTGAAGGCAACTTGGGATGTACTCTTGAATGGGGAAATAATATTTTTGCTTACATATATCTAGTAGAAAATGATCGTGATATGTATGACGAGACGAACGCTCGTTATTATATTGATTACGCGTTTGCTTTGAAATCACTCCTTGAGGAAGAGACTGTATCAATTGAATACGATGATGACACTATAGTAATAACGCGCTTGATTAACGAAAATAGTACAAAGGCATTTCTGGAAGGCTGGGGGATAGAAGGGGTGACAGATTCGCTATATGATGTATTAAAATTTGATGCAAAAACATATGAGGTAAAGAGCACCCAGGTATACGCAGGAGAAGATAGAGAGAATGCTCTGGTTACTACATTGTTTTACTACGACATTGACGAGCCTACTGAGTGTACACTTCTTCGCGGAATGGGCGAGAGACAGGAAAAGAAGATGATCAATTGTACACTCGTTAGGGATGCAGGCACTGAGAATGAGATTCGTGTAGAAAGATTAATTCCCTCGGGTTCTCGTTTCAAGATATATGCTAATGGTCTGGAACCGGTCATTTATAAGGATTCTAAATATACAGAGCCTTACGAAAAGTGGGATGGCCTCGAAGATACCGTAATCTATATTCGGACTGCTTCGGAAACAGAAGACTAAAAAAGTGATGATATCCTTGCAATAAAAAAAGAAGAAGGAAGGTAAAAAGTATGGAGACAAAAAGAAAGAACATGATAGTTAAACTGTTAATCCGTCTGACCGGTGTAATGCTCGCGTTAGGTATGGTATTCGGTACTTTCAGCGCTGCGGAAGTTGGTGTAAAAGCAGCAAAGAAGACTAAAACCGAACAGGAATCATCAAAGCCCACCATGAAACAGATCCGTAAATTTGCTAAAAAGGTCGGCAAAGCAAACAACATAGAAAAGCTCCTTAAAAAATACAACAATATCCTGGTATTTGATACAGGATTCGTTGCATATGCAGATAAGGAATGCTCATATACGATGACTTACCGTTATAAGTATGCATCATATGCAGACATGGATACAGCCTGTTCACTTGTATGGGAGAACAACGAGCCGGTTATCGAGTATTTCCTCCAGCTTGATAAGGAAACAGATATATATGACGCTACGTATGCCCGCGACTATTTCGAAGGGGACTTTTCACCGGAATCATTTCTTGAGGATGAAGTGATTTCATTGAAAGAAGAAAACGGCCGCATCATCTATATAGGAAGGTTGAATAAAGAAAATACAGAGGACGTAAAAGAGGCATGGGAGCTGGAAACTGATGCTGAACAGCTATGTAGTGAGTTTGTAGTCGATGCAGAAACTTACGAGGTTATATATGAAATCATATATGACGAAAATGACGAAAACAAGGAACCTCTTGTTTCGACCATGTACTTTTACGATGCATACGAAGAGAATGAAAAATTAGAAGAATGCACCCTGATGCGCGCTATGGCTAAAAGGACAGAGTTGGGCACTGTTACATGCACGGTAGTAGTCGACCCCGGTACGGAAAATGAATATACCAGAAAGATTACTGTTCCTACCGGTGAACCTCTTTACTTCAAAACTACTGAGATAGAAAAAATTGCTTATAAGAACGCAAAATGTACCAAGAAGATAAAAGAATGGGATACAAAATCTGATCTGACCATGTACGTAAAATCAATACAGACAAAGACAGAAGAATAAAGAGGATTCCCCGCCGAAAGGCGGGGAGTTTTTATAGTCCTAAGTTTTAATGAATTTCATAACAGTGAAAATGAATTCATTAAAATCAAGATTCTGGCTTTCCTTGACTAAATGATAGCCGATAAGGTATAATAAGACATTACAAGAAGAAGGAAAAAGAGGTGTAACATGAAGTTTATACATTTGGGGGATTTACATTTAGGGAAATCACTATGCGACTATGATCTGATCGAGGATCAGAGATTTATTCTGAATCAGATTCTGGAGATTATAGAAAAAGAATCTGTAGATGGCGTGCTGATAGCCGGTGATGTGTATGACAAATCCATTCCCAGTGAAGCTGCCACCAATCTGCTGGACTATTTTCTGGTAAATCTGGCAAAAAAGGGAATCAAGGTTTTTATGGTCAGCGGAAATCATGACTCAGATGACAGATTGAATTTCGGCAGCTCACTTTTTACATCAAACAATATTTATATCTCATCGATATTTGATGGTACCCTGCACAAACAGTCCGTATCTGACGAAGACACCGTTATCGATATCTATATGCTTCCTTTTGTAAAAGCGTCTCAGGTAAAACATTATTTCCCTGACGCCGATATAGAGAATTATGATGATGCAGTACGTACTGTAATAAACAACACTGATATAGATCCGAATCATAAAAATATCCTTGTGGCCCATCAGTTTGTAGCAGGAACCGGTGTGGACCCGGCACTCGGAGGTTCGGAAAGTGTCGGAACTCAGAGTGTAGGTCTCGTAGAAAAGATAGGGTATGATTGTTTTGAAGCATTTGATTATGTGGCACTGGGACATATACACTCTCCTCAGAGAGTCGGACGTGATGAAGTGAGATATTCGGGTTCACCGCTAAAGTATTCACTCAGTGAAGCAAATAATGAAAAGACCGTTCCGATTATAACGGTTTCAAATGAAGAAAAAATCGGAATCGAACTCATACCCTTAAAACCCATGAGGAATCTCAGGCATATCAGGGGTACGCTGAAAGAACTGCTCGATAAAAATAATATAAAGGCTCAGGACGATTTTATATATGCCACTCTGACTGATGAAGATATAGTAAATGACGCTATGGGAATATTCCGTCAGGTATATCCGAATACGGTTCATATTGATTATGACAATTCTCATACCAAAGAGATTGAACAGGTGGATATATCAAAGATAGCGGAAAATAAATCTTTCCCGGAACTGATAGCGGATTTTTATAAGCTGATATACAGTTGTAACATTACCGACGAAGAAATGGAAGTAATGAGGGAAGCAGCCAGAGAGGCAGGTGTTATAAATGAAACCGATTAAACTTAAGATATGTGCTATCGGGCCCTATGCCGGAGAAGTGCCGGACATAGAATTCTCTGATTTTGAGGAAAAGGGTTTATTTCTGATCTCGGGTGATACAGGCGCCGGTAAAACTACTATTTTTGATGCCATATGTTTTGCACTATACGGTAAGACCAGCGGAACATTCAGGGATGAAAGTAAACTAAGAAGTGAGTATGCTGCGGATAATGTAGAAAGCTATGTGGATTTTTATTTCTCGCATCAGGGAAAGAATTATCATATACTCCGCCACCCTTCTTACGAGAGAAAAAAGCAGCGCGGATCGGGATTTATACAGGAAAAAGAAAATGCAGTTTTATACGAGGAAGGCAGGACACCCATTGAAGGTCTTACTCAGGTAAATAATGCAGTAAAAGAACTGCTCCGTATAGATGAGAAACAGTTTAAACAGATAGTAATGATAGCACAGGGTGAATTCTGGAATCTCCTAAATGCCAGAACTGAACAGAGAACGGAAATACTCCGTACTATCTTTATGACGAACGGATATAAAAATATAGAATACAAACTGAAGGACAGGATGGACGCCGGATACAGCGTAAAGAAAGCGGCTGAAGACAGCATCATTCAGTATTTTAAAGATGTTACGGCAGTTGAAGAAGACGAACTGGCTACGGAACTTGAAGAACTTCAGAAAAGAGCCGGAAGGTCAGGCAGCACATGGAATATAGATGAAATACAGGATATTATAGAAAAACTGATAGAATCGGATAAGGTTAGGATAAAGGTATTAAAAGAAGAATTAAAACAGGCTGAGGCTGACCTTGCAAAGAAAAACGAAGAACTGGCTTTAGCAAAAACCAATAATTCCTTTATAGAGAAAAAAGAAAAACTGCAAAAAGAAAAGGAAACGTTAGAAAATAGGAAAACTGAAATCGAAGAATTAAAAGTCCTTTTGGAAAAACAAAAAAAGGCTACCCGTAATGTCCATCAGGCATACGGTCTGTGGACCAAGAAACAGGATGAAATAGCTGCAACCCAAAAGAATATTGCCACCTCTGTAACAAATCTTGAAAAGGCAGAGGTGGATGCTGCAGAGGCTAAAACAGCTTTTGACAATGCAAAGAAACTTGAACCGGAAGCCGATACATTAAAACAGACCATAGCACGGATAGACGAAGAAGAACCAAAATACAGGCAGAAGGAAGAACTGTTAAAGAAACAACAGGAACTTACAGATCTTGATGCACATATAACGGTTCAAGAGACAGCATTAAAAGAAAATGAAAAAGCATTAAAAGATAAGATAAATAAATTAAATAATGTAATAAAAGAATTAAAGGATAAACCGGCAGAACTTGCTAAAGCAGAGAATGAAGGACAGAAATTATCTCTTCTTTTCGAAAAGCTGACTAAGATTATCGATGAGCAGATACCTGAAAAGGAAAGAAGGGAAAAGGATCTTTTAAAGAAGCAAATAGCATTTACATCTGCACGAGATAACTACGATCTTGCAAAAAAAGAACATGAAGCTGCTGAACGTATGTTGGAGGACAGCCGTGCCGGACTTCTTGCGAAGAAACTCGTCGAAGGTGAAAAGTGTCCCGTATGCGGTTCCATGCATCACCCGGAGCCTGCAAAACTAACGGATTCTTCGGTAACTGAGGAAGAAGTGAAAAGACTTCAGGAAGAAGAAAATAAACTGCAGGAAAAAAAGAACGCTGCAAATACTGCAGCTGAAAAAGCTAAAACTTCCCTGGAGGAATATGAAGACCAGCTTAATGTAGAGATAAAGAACTGTCTGGAAGATTCGGTACTGAGTATCGACACATCCGGGAATACGCCTGAGGATTTAATAAAGATTGTTATTAATGCAAAGTCCGATGTTGAAGCTAAAGTTAAGGAATGCACTAAGAAATGTTTGGATCTTGATAAGGATTGCAAGGTGCTAAAAAAAGCTGAAAAAGATCTAGAAAATGCAACCGGTGAAGAAAAGGATAAGCTGGATAGCGAAATAGAAAAAATTGGAAAGACCAAGCAGGATACTCTACAGAAATTAACCGAAACAAATGCTACGTTAACAACTTTGGAAAAACTGAGTTTTCCTGATTGGAAGTCAGCGTTAAAAGAGAAAACGCAGGCAGAAGCAAAGAAAGATAAGATATTATCAGATATTACAAAAGCTGAAGAAAACAAAAGAAAAGCTGAAGAAAAAGTTACTTCACTGGATTCTGAACAGAAGACATTACGGAACGGATTAAATAAACAGGAATCGGATGAAGAGGATTTAAGAGACAGGCTTGAAAATGCTGTATCCGAAAATGGATTTAAGTCAGTTGATGAAATGCTCGGTTTCGTAGTAAGCGAGGATGATATCTCCGTATCTGAAAAGAAAATAAATGATTATGTTCAGGCTGTAGTCACCAACACCAAACAGCTCTCAGACGCCGAGACAGATGCAAAAGGCAAAGATTTTATCGATATTGAAGCATTAAAAAAGATATGTGATGAAAAGAATACCGGCGTAGTGTCTCTCAGAAAAAGCTGCAATAACAGTGAAAATGTATTGAAGATGAATGAGGATAAATTAAAGAATATTCTCGGCAGACGCGCGGAACTGGAAAAAGCTGACAAGGATTATAAGATCAGTAAGCGTTTGTATGAACTGGTCAGGGGTACGACAGGAAACGGAAAAATAACTCTAGAACAGTATATTCAGGCAGCAGGATTTGACGGTATAATAAGGGCTGCAAACAGAAGGCTGATACCTATGAGTGACGGTCAATATGAACTCTACCGTCAGGAAGATTCCGTGGGTAAGAAAAGCAATACATTCCTCGACCTTGAAGTACAGGATAATTACACAGGTCACAGGAGGCCTGTAGGGAATCTGTCCGGCGGTGAAAGTTTTAAGGCATCACTGAGTCTGGCACTGGGATTGTCAGATACCGTATCTTCCAATCTCGGCGGAATACAGATGGACGCGCTTTTTGTAGATGAAGGTTTCGGAACTCTGGACCGTAAATCTATAGAAAATGCTATGGAGATACTCGTCAACCTCACCGGAAGCAAAAAACTTGTAGGCATTATCAGCCATCGCGAAGAACTTATGGAAAACATCCCTCAGCAGATAAAGGTACAGAAAACCAAGGATGGAAGCCGGATAACGATTGAAAAAGGACTTTAAATATTTTGGTACGAGATTGTCAGCACCAAAACAGCAGCCCAATATATTTTAAGAAATAACAAAAATGTACTGTATGGTATTATGGTGATGTGGTATCTAGAGGTGAAAATACTTCAAATATTGGCATAAACAGTGACTATGGACTAAACGGTGTTCGTCCGGCAATATATATTAGTTTGAAATAAACCGAATAGTAAGTCAATGATTTATAACAGTGGAATGAGATAAAAACTCATCCCACTGTTTTTTTGAGGATTTCAGAATCCCGTTAACAAAGGAAGAAGCTGATGATTTTTTCAAAGTCAAAAAATCGACTTTGAAGGAGCTTGTCAGAAGGGAAAGCAACTTAAAGTATCGTTCTTTTTTACAATTTGTGACAAATGTCATACCCATTCAGTTACACCTGACACTAGAAAGTGACATTTATTCGAGTTATAATCCGTTTGTAAAATGAAATATGAACAAAAGTGAAGACAGAGGAGGAAAGATATGTCTGAGACAGTAGTAGAGGTTAAGAACCTGGTAAAAAGATACAAGCAGCTGATAGCTCTGGACAATTTCAGTCTGAAAATAGAAAAAGGTGAGGTATTCGGACTCCTGGGACCGAACGGTTCGGGAAAGTCGACAACCATCAACTGCATACTGTCACTTCTGGATTATGACAACGGTGAGATAAAAGTGTTCGGAGAGAAGATGAAGAGCAGCAGGTATGACTTAAAGAAGAGGATTGGTATAGTCATGCAGGATGTTGCGGTATTCGATGAACTTACCGTAGAAGAAAACGTGGATTATTTCTGCGGACTTTATATAGCGGATAAAAATCTGAGAAAGCAGTATGTGGACGAAGCCATAGAGTTTGTAGGTATAGAGGAATTCAGAAAGTTCAGACCCAAAAAGCTTTCAGGCGGACTCTTGAGACGTTTGAACATAGCGTGCGGCATAGCACACAAGCCGGAACTGATAATACTTGATGAGCCTACGGTAGCCGTAGATCCCCAGAGCCGTAACAAAATCCTCGAAGGTATCACGGAGCTGAATAAAAAAGGTGCAACGATCATATATACCAGCCATTACATGGAAGAAGTGGAACAGATATGCACCCATATCCTCATCATGGACAAAGGCAAGAACATCACCGACGGAACTGCGGATGAACTCAAGAGAAGTATTAAAAATACAGAGAACATCATAGTAAATATAAAGAAACTCGATCAGAAGCATGTGGATGCTATCGGAAAGCTGAACCACGTATATGATATAACCTACATGGCTGACAGACTTGAGATAAAGTGTTCGGGCGGCAGACATAACATATCACATGTCATCGATTACTTTGCAGAAAATGATCTGGATTATGACAGGATTTATTCGGAACTTCCTACATTGAATGACGTATTTTTGGAGATAACGGGTAAAAACTTAAGAGACAAGGAATGAGAGGAGCCTGAAGATAATGTTTGGACAAATATTCGTAAAACGTCTGAAATTAGCAATAAGGAATAAACAAGATCTTTTCTGGACACTGCTGTTTCCCATACTCCTCAGCACACTGTTTTTTGTTACATTCGGAGGTATATATAAGACATATAGTTCGGAAGCGATAGAAACAGCGGTTGTATTTGAAACCGAAAATGAGGAGATAAAGAATAATATAACAAATTTCCTTGAAAACCTGATGATGGACGATCATAAGATGCTGAATATTACTTACACAGATTATACAACAGCTGAGGGGTTATTAAAGGACGATGAAAAAGTAAACGGTATAATAAGTGTCGGGGATAATGGAAAACTGGAACTTGCGCTATACTCAAACGGTGTTCTTTCCACAATCCAGGAGAATATTGTAACGGTGTATAACCAAAACGTGGACCTGATCGAAAAGACAGCAAAAGAACATCCGGAAAAACTGGCAGATGTACTTCAGGGAGTATATGACAGGATTTCCTACATAAAAGCACATGATATGGCAGGTGAAAACAAAGATCCATTTTTAAATTATTTCTATAATCTGATAGCGATGGCTACATTGTTTGCATCGTTTAGCAGTTTAAGAATAGGAAACAGCTGCCAGGCCAATATGTCTTCAATCGGAGCCAGAACCAATGCTTCGCCGGTGAGCCGCAGTACTTTCCAGATAGCATCACTTTTAGCGACATATTTGGTACAGACCGCGGTCACTCTCATCGGTCTGACATATATGATATTTATCCTCAGGATTGAGTTTGGCGGCGATATTCCCATGATATATGTTACTACTGCCATAGCAACGCTTGTGGGAACGGCACTTGGATTTTTTGCGGGAAATATCGGAAGCATGGCAGTTGAGAAAAAAGAAAGCATTCTGGTCGCTATATCTCTTACAGGATGTGCGCTTTCAGGACTTATGTACGGGGATATGAAGGTTATCATTGCCGAGAAAATGCCTATAATCAATAAAATAAACCCGGCTGCAGTAATCAGCGATTCATATTATTGTCTGAATATGTTTGGAACTAACGGTAGATATGCAGAAACCATTATATACATGCTGGGTATTTCAATAGTCCTGGTCGGTCTGGGACTTATAATGGGCAGGAGGAATCATTATGATAGTATTTAAGACTTTCTTCAAAGTATTAAAAAGCCATTCGGTATCTCTGATAGTTTATATGGCCATATCTCTGGGGATTATTTTTATTCTTTCATCATTTAACAACGGAGGAAATGCCGCTTACTCAAGCGTAAGCCAGGGTATAGTAATTAAGGACAATGATGATTCGGAGTTAAGCAGGGGACTTATCGATTATCTTTCGACGATAAACGATGTAATGTCTTCGGATGATTTCTCGGAAGATCAGATAACGGATATGATGTATTTTACAAGAATATCCAACAAGATTGAAATACCTGCGGGCTTTGGAGCAAAGTTCATGGAAAGAGTTGAATCGGGAGAAGATGTTTTGGAACTCACCATTGAAAGCACAAAAAATGCTTCGGCAAGAATGGGTTACAGTGTTGAGACCGAGATGGATACATATCTGAATCTTCTCGCAGGATATATAAAAGGAGGATTCGAACTTACCGAAGCACAGAAACTCGTTTCAGAGTCACTTGCAGATAAAAGTGCGGTACAGATTGTAGCTGAAGTGAAAATTGAAGATGACAAGGTTTTTACCGTATTCCAGATGCTTCCCTACGGAATCCTCACAATGCTTTTTTCAGCAATCCTTCCTGTTATACTCAGATTCGGAAGCGCACTTATCAGGAAAAGATCGGGTATATCTTCCGAACCTATGATAAAGAGACAGTGGATGTTGGTCGGTGCTGCTACTATAGTCACCCTGTTAATCGTGATTATTCTGGTAGCTATGGGCTCAGGTATTTCCGGTGAAGCGTTCAGCGGACGATGGTGGCTGATAGTATGTAATGTCGTAGTGTTTAGTATAACAGTGGTAATGATCATCGTGGCATTATCAAATTTCAACATCGAGCCGGACTCCGTGCCCGGGGTCACAAATGTGATAAGTCTTTCATTCGCGTTCCTGGGCGGAATATTTGTACCCCTGGAATACATCGGAGGAACAGCAAAAGCCATAGGACAGTTCCTTCCTACATACTGGTATTCTGAAGCCGTTAACGAGATAAAAAACGGCGGTGGATTTGAAGAAATTTTAAATTGCCTATTGATTCAGCTCTTATTTGGTGCTATGGTAATGGGTATAGGGCTGGTAGCCGGAAAATACTATGAAAAGAAAGCAGCTTGATATAGAGCAAAAAAGGTGATGATTTGAAGAATTTTCTGGATAAGGCTGTGGTAATGCTTTTCTCCGTATTGCTGATCCTGAACGCTTTCCAGGAAGGCAGCCGTATCATATTGATATTCCTGACAATTACGGTAGCATCCTTCATGAGTTTTTTGAGAATGCTCGGAGTAAAGGGAATCCTGGCCAATAAAATCATAACTCTGGTACTCGGTGTCTGTACGATAGTATGGCCTGATATGATAGTATGGACACCGATGCTTGCATATGAAATCTTTCTAGACCGACATTTAGTTGCCGGTCTGGTTTTGATTGCAGGGGTTGTGAGGTTTTATACCGGAGAAAACGTATCATGGGGTATGGTGACACAAAACGTGGGGGATACCGGAACATATCTTTCAAAAGTGTATGTAGGAATATATGTACTGCTCCAGACATGTCTTGCAGTGTATCTGTCGTACAGAACCGAGATGCTCTTAAAATACGAGAAGGAAAACCGTAAGATAAGGGATGAGGGCGAGATAAAGAAAGAAACCCTAAAGAAGCAGAACAGGAATCTCTTAGAGGAGCAGGATAAGAGCATTTCGGCCGCCCAGCTTGCGGAACGTAACCGTATAGCCAGGGAAATCCACGATAATGTAGGACATATGCTGAGCCGTTCCATCCTTCAGGTAGGTGCCATGATGGTGGTTCATAAGGACGGCCCCATAGCCGATGAGCTGAAGAGTCTCCGAGAGACTCTGGATACCGCGATGAACAATATCCGTTCAAGCGTGCATGATATAAGGGACGAAGCGATAAAACTCGATACGGCACTCGAAGAGATAGCGGAACCCTTAAAAGGAAAATATAAAGTGTCTTTTGAATTTGACGCCGACGCCGAAAATATCAGCAAGGAAATAAAATATGCTACGATAAATATCGTAAAGGAAGCAGTATCAAATATTATAAAATACAGTGTAAACGAATACGTGGATATACGGTTCTATGAGCATCCATCCATGTATCAGATAGTAGTTCATGACTATAATAAGCAGAGTGAAGCAGGTTCAGGGGACGATTCTTCGACTGAACGGAAAAATGGCAGTGAAGTAAATTCCGGTAGTTCTGCAGGTGAGGGCATGGGTCTCGAAAATATCAGGACCAGGGCCGAGAAACTGGGCGGAAATGCGACAATCACAAATGAAAACGGATTCAGGGTATTTGTGAGAATCCCCAAATAAAGGAGTAAGGATATGCGTGTTTTAATAGTTGATGATGACAGTCTGGTGGCTATGAGCCTAAAAACGATACTTTCTTCAGACCCGGATATAGAAGTGACGGGTCTCGGAAATGACGGCTCGGAGGCAGTAAAACTGTATGAAGAACAACATCCCGATGTTCTTTTGATGGACATCCGTATGAGCGGTATGTCAGGACTTGACGCGGGAAGTGAGATACTGTCAAAACACGGGGATGCGAGGATACTTTACCTTACGACCTTTAATGATGATGAGTATATCATAAGAGCGATCTCAATAGGAGCCAAGGGTTATATTATAAAGCAGGATTTTGAGAGTATCATACCCGCCGTAAAATCCGTATATAATGGTCAGAGCGTATTTGGAAATGCCATAACGGAAAAACTTCCGGATATCATCAACAAGAAAAAATCATTTGACTATGAGGGACATGGCATCACCCCGCAGGAAAAAGAAATTATAGAGGAAGTCGCACGTGGACTGTCAAACAAAGAGATAGCGGATAAGCTCTGTCTGTCCGAAGGTACTGTCAGGAACTACCTGAGCAATGTCCTAAGAAAGCTGGATCTCAGGGACAGGACGAATCTGGCGATATTTTATTATCAGAATAAATGATCATCCGTTTTTCTCTTCGATAGCTTCACGGAAGCCTTTCAGCGCGTCAAAAGGCGCAAATATTTTGGCGCGCCGGGAAAGATCCATGGGAGGGTGTTTCAGGTAGAAACTGTCATACTTTACATGGATGGGTTTTCCTTCTTTTAATACGTCGGTATATTTAAAATCCGACGGTACCGGATATTCTCCGAATTTATAATCCATAGATATCACCTTCTTTTATGCCCGGTGCCCGCCTATCTGGGTATTCCTTTCTTTGGTCGTGGCGCCTTCCAGGTAATTTATCCCTTTTAGAACCGCATTGGGACCGTATTTTGTCCTGATCATGGCCATGGCGTATGAGAGCAGTCTCTCCCTTCTGTCAGACTCGGGGTCGGAAAAAAGACTCAGTTGGTATATGCCGCAGTCAGCTATTATGTCGCAGGCGCAGATATTCAGTCTGCGGAAGAGCAGACGGTGATCGGTTTTTCTGTCGAAATCGGATGTCATAAGTTCCGTTACGATTCTTGATATATTCGTGTGTTCCCTCGTATGTACACGGCCTCCGGAATGTGCCGGGTGAAGCCTTCCGTAAAAGTCTATGGCGAGAGGTCCTTCGTAGCCCGGAAAATATTCCAGGCTTTTATAATCATATCCCACATACCAGGTATAAAGTTCTGCTATGACGCCTTTTTTGAACATGTCACAACACATAAGGGCGACCATTTCCTTGAAAACTGTCCGGGCTTCTTCGTATTTGTACGGACGGGGAAGTACCTGACCGGTAGAGATGGAATGGTTGTCCGTCTTATAATTCTTTATGTCGCACATCCTGACGGGTTCGATGCCC
>JAEEKN010000373.1 GCA_016282435.1 Lachnospiraceae bacterium
ATATGTCGTGCATGGAGAAGCAGAACAAAGGGATGCGATCTGCTGGATTATACTTTTTATCTGTCAAATAATGTTCCGTACAATCATAAGCATCTGGTGGCGAGACTCCTTGATTCGGAGTATGTGGAAGCAAAACCGGATATGACAGTGGAAGAAGTAAAGGCAAATCTCTGTTACCGGTTTAAAGAAATAAATTATGAACAATCAAAGATAGACCTGCTGCCTTTTATAGGCAATCCGGGACTACTCGATACGTGGAATTCGGAGTATTTTTGTGATATCACACAAGGTCTTCAGTCTGTATGATGATTGTAGAACGTTTTACTAATAATTCGTATTCATAAATTGCGAAACGATGTTCATAAATTGCTAAAATATGCAAATATTTCCAAGTTATTAAATATTGTTTACAAATTTCTTAATATTTGTTTTCATAATAGCAAATGTTTATACACCCATTCATCTTTGATATGTGTTAATATGAAAATGAAAGGAGGTAATTTTGCTATGAGAAAAAGCAAAAGAATTATTGCTGTAGCGTTGTCGTTGCTTTTGTGCTTCGGATTCCCTTATCTTGGGAATACTGAAGTAAAAGCTGCGACGGTTCTGTACAACAACACCGAAGGCAGTGATGGGGCTTACACTTACGCACTTTGGAAAGACTACGGTGAAACCAGCATGACCGTAAACGGTAACGGTAAATTTGAGTGCTGGTGGCAGAACATCGGAAATGCTTTGTTCCGTGAGGGGGTCAAATTTGATTGTACCAAGACATACCAGCAGATCGGAAACATTTCCATTAACTATGGTGTGGATTACCAGCCCAACGGCAATTCGTATCTTTGTGTATACGGCTGGACAAGAAATCCGCTGGTTGAGTATTACATTGTAGAGAGTTGGGGAACCTGGCGTCCACCCGGAGCAAGTCCCAAAGGAACTATCTATGTAGACGGGGGCACATACGAGGTGTATGAAACTACCCGTTACAATCAGCCTTCAATCGATGGTGACACGACATTCCAGCAGTACTGGAGCGTTCGTACATCGAAGCGTACAAGCGGTACTATTTCCGTAACAGAGCATTTCAAAGCTTGGGAGAAGCTGGGAATGCGTATGGGTAATCTCTATGAGGCATCACTTAATATAGAGGGTTACCAGAGCAGCGGCTGGGCTAATGTATATTCCAATACTGTAACCGTAGGCGGCAACGGTGGAAATAACAACGGTGGCAGCTACAACGGCGGAAATAACGGTGGTAATTCAGGCAGCAATAACAGCAGCGCACCCGGAACGAATAAGGGTACTGTATTTGAGTGTGAATCTATGACCAAGAGCGGTCAGTACACCGGAAACATCAGCAATCCTTTTAACGGAGTGGCTCTTTATGCAAATAATGATGCGATTTCAACAAATGTGAATTTCACGTCGGGGACACATGATTTTACACTTCGCGGTGCTTCTAACGGATCCAATATGGCGAGGGTTGATCTCGTAATCGGTAACCAGACCAAGGGAACATTCTATTTCGGAGATGCAAATACTGCAGAATATACCATAAAGAATGTTTCTCACGGAACAGGCAACCAGACAGTGAAACTTGTCGTAACGGCTGATGACGGTACATGGGACGGATTCTGTGATGCTCTGATCATCGGTGGAAGCGGAGTAGGAGGAAACAGCGGAAGCAATTCAGGTAACAGCGGAAGCAATTCAGGTAACAGCGGAAATAATTCTGGAACCAATACCGGCAGTTCTACAGTTACAAAGCAGTGTGAATCCATGACCAAGAGCGGCCAGTATACAGGTAATATCAACAATCCTTTTAACGGCGTAGCTCTTTATGCTAACAATGACGCTGTATCATACACACAGTATTTCGGTTCCGCAACACATAATTTTACTCTTCGTGCCTGCTCAAACGGTTCAAATATGGCAAGGGTGGATCTTGTGATCGGTAACCAGACAAAGGGTACATTCTATTACGGAGATCAGTATCCGGCAGAGTATACCATAAAGAATGTATATACAGGAACCGGTAATCAGACCGTGAAACTTGTGGTAACGGCTGATGACGGTACATGGGATGCATATCTTGATTATCTTAAGATAGACTAAAAAAATATAAGATTTAATCAGACCGGCATTTAATTGAAAGTGCCGGTCATTTTTTTGTTGTATTTTCAATATATAAATTGACATTTTATGATAATTTTGGTATACTATCTATAAATTTTCGGGAAGGTAGGTATTGTGTATGTTAAAAAATATGAAGATCGGTAAAAAAATCAGTCTGTTTATTACGATTCTTCTGGTTGCGGGACTTACCATTCTTTCGGTTATAGTTATCGTAAACTTAAGAAGCAGTATGAAGGACCAGGCTAATGACAGGTTCAGCGAACTGGCTGATGCAAGAGCAAATGTTGTAGATACTTATTTTGCGGCATATAAAGAATATGTATCGGGGTTTGCCGCACAGGGAATCGTCAGGGATTATCTGAAAGATCCCTCAAATGATACAGCACATGAAGCCGCCACAAGGGGTATAAGCGATTATTTCGGTGCCCGCAACGGTATGGAAGGTTTGTTCGTTTTGAATACAAACGGAGAATGTGTAGTTCATACGAATGCTGCAGTAGTCGGGAAAACAATTATTCAACCCGGCGATCTTGAAACCTACAAGAACAATATTGCTAAAAATGCATGGATAAAGGGTATAGCACCTGCTACTGCAACCGGTGAACTTGTAGCTGTATGTTACAGCGGCTCATATGATGAGAACGGTGCGTTCCTCGGATATATAGGCGGTGGTGCATATATTACATCACTTACAGACAGAATCAAGAGCATGGAGCTCAACGGTCTGGAGAATGTTGATGTATGGCTGTTGAACCTGAATGTTAACAATTATGTGTTTGTTCCTGATAAGTACAGTGATCTGTTAGGTCAGGAATTCTCAAGGGAAGTTGATAAAAAGATTGCTTCCGAAGCTTCTTCAAATCCCCGTGCCACTTTTGATTTCAAGGGCGATGACGGAAAATATACTGTAGCTTATAAGCTGATCCCGGATCTTAACTACGTAGTAGTTGTGTCGGCACCCGAGAGTGAAGTAATGGCTACTGCTTCGAGTACTGCCAGGATCATAATCATTATCAGTGTTATCATTCTGATCCTGATGGCTGCTCTTACCATATTTATCGGTACCAGCATCGGTAAAGAG
>JAEEKN010000374.1 GCA_016282435.1 Lachnospiraceae bacterium
TGGACTGATGATACTTGATGAACCTTCGAGCGCACTCGATCCGATAGCGGAATATCAGCTTAATCATGCCATGCTTGAAGCGACCGGAGACAAAACGGTCATCTTCATATCGCACAGACTCTCAACCACTCGTATAGCCGACAGGATCATAATGCTTGAAAAAGGTAGCATCGTAGAGCAGGGAACGCACGAGGAGCTGCTCTCCCTGAACGGCAAATACGCCCAGATGTGGAAGGTACAGGCAGGCGCCTATATCGCAGTGTGATTTCGGACTAGGGTGTGGGGTGTGTGGGCCTGGGTGGGTCTGGTGTGAGCCTGGTGTGTGGGGTGTGGGCCTGGGTGTGGGCCCACACCGCCACACTAGTCCACCTGTCATATCGCCTTGATCTGTGCAAGAAAGGAGAAAAAATGAAAGCTATACTTACAAGCCATTTGGGCGGCTCTTACAAGGTTGATGGAAAGCGCCTGCCGGGACCGATACTTGAAGCAAACGGATTATGTGAACAGTTAAAAAAAATATGGCCTGAAAATGCACATGTGCTTATGATATGTGCAGGTCCTTTCGAATTTGAAAAAAACGACTCAGTTTTATACTGCATTAAAGAAGCACTCCCAATGAGCGGTTTTTCGGTATCTTCTGTGGAGATGTGTGATGCAAGGTCTGAGAAAGAAGCAGATGACATAAGCGAGACAGACGTGATAGTCCTTACAGGCGGACATGTTCCTACTCAGAATGCTTTTTTCAACAAGATAGGATTAAAAGAGAAACTAAAAGGATATGAAGGTATTATCTTAGCATGGAGCGCGGGTTCCATGAATTGTGCGGAAACGGTATACGCGGCACCAGAGCTTGACGGTGAAGCACTGGATCCAGATTTTAAACGCTGGATACCCGGACTCGGGATAACGAAAGTAAACATATTCCCCCACTTTGAGATGCTGCGGGATGATGTATTAGACGGCCTCAGGGTGGTTGAAGACATAACCTTCGACGACAGTATGGGGCATGAGATACTGGCGCTTAATGACGGAAGTTATGTTGTCATCGAAGACGGTAAGGAAACACTTTTCGGTGAGGCATACAGGATACTTGACGGCAAAATGGAACTGATATGTAAAGATGGGGAGAATCTGATTTTAAATAAAATTTGAAGTCAATTAGATGGATATTTCTACAGTAGATTATGACTCTCGTTTTAGTGGGAGTCATATTTTTTGACTTGACACAACTTACAGTTGTAAATTACACCTGTGATAATACTTTGCGGTGCTTGTAAATCTGATTTTATTCTATTATAATACAAGATAAGTGATCACTGAGAAACATATTTTTAGATAGTTATCTAATAGAAAAGAAGGTTTTTATGGATATAAATATAAAAGATAAACTGCGTACATTACGGCAGCAAAAGAATATTACTCAGGAGGTACTGGCCAAACATCTCGGCATTACACCTCAATCGGTCGGGAAATGGGAACGAGGAGAGGGATTCCCTGATATCACACTACTGCCCAATATTGCAATTTATTTCGGTGTGACAGTGGATGAATTATTGAGTGTAGATAATGCCAGAATTGAAGAAAAAATCAAAGCATATGAAGCAGAGAGTTTGAAGTACAGGAACCTTGGAGAAACAGGGAAAGACCTTGAGCTGTGTGAAAAAGCATACAAAGAATTTCCGAATGACTGCAGGGTTATGTATCGTTTGATGCATGCTCTTTTTTCAGATGGGGGCAACCCAAAATACAATGAAGGCGGCGGGCCGGATATCAAAGAATATGAAAACCGCATATATGAATTGGGAGAAGCAATCCTTGCGAACACAACAGATAAAGAACTACGTGAAAATGCAATCCAGTTGTTATGCTTTACTTATAAAGAAAACGATGATGAAAAAGCATTAATGTATGCCGATATGGCAGGAGATTTTTGGGTTAACAGGGATAACCTCAGGTGTCAGGTCCTCATGGATGAAGAAGGAGTTAAAGAGACTCAGATGTATTTAACTGATCTTATTCGGGCAGCGTCTATGACAGCAGCTGCTATTCCATGGAAAAAGCGATTAACATATGAAGAAATGATAGAAGCGTATTCTTTCGCACGAGATATTTTGTTACGTCTATTTAAAGACGGGAATGTCGGTTTCTATGCTTCTGATGTTTCTAATTATTGCTTAAATCTGGCTCATCTTTATGCAGAACAGTCGGATGCGGAAAATACCATAAAATGCGTTGAGGACTGTTGTAAATATGCTGTAGCCGATCCTGTTCCTTCAGATAAGGATTATGACTTTACGGCTCCGTTGGTAAACCGGGTTCGATATGACTGCAGGAAAGCAACCAGAAATTGCACAGGAAATTCCTGTTTTTATCACTTACAAGCACTGGAGAATAAGAAGTTTGATTTTGTCCGGGAAGATGAAAGATTCAAAAAAGCAATCGATGAAATGAAGAAGCATGCAAGAGAATAGTACAAAAGTCCGGTCCTGCTTTTGAACATACAGCAGAACCGGACTTTATTTAATATCTACAAATTTATCAATACTGTAACAACACGTCGCATACCCAGTCTTGTGCGGGTGATTTTAAAATACCGTCCTTAACGCATCTGGCTGCTACAACCTCAAAGAAATCACATACCATATTGTGGCACATGCGTTTCGCATCAAGTTCCAGGTGTTTGGGAAATAACTTTTGGTAGTCCTTGATGAAATTCTGTACACAGGCAATATACTCATCTGCTATAGGACTAAAAATTTCATGAATAATACGGTATAACTCATCTGCCTGAGGCTTGTTAAATGCAGGAGATGTGACCTTAA
>JAEEKN010000375.1 GCA_016282435.1 Lachnospiraceae bacterium
ACTTTTGAAGAGATTGGTTCGACAGGCATGAGGGAAGCTGTAGTTATGGAGATAGCTACGAGAGAAGGACGAGTCGGGAGAAAAATGAAAGGATGGACATGTGATCCCTATGATCCCAAATATAATAAGGGATTTCTCATGAATATTTCTGAAGAGGAAAAGTATGATCAGATGTTTCTTCACCATCCGTTGACAGAAGCAAGGCGTTTGGCAAAATTTGTAGCTGGTTCCAATTAAATTGGTGTATCGAATAATAGTACCCACAGAAGTGGGTATTATATTTACTGGAGAATAATAATGGCGGTAGATAAGAGCAGGAAAACCAAAAAAATACAAGAAATAATAGATGAATTCGAGAGCAAATGCAAAATGCGTACTGTGGATAGAATATATGAATTCGATGACGAATATGTTATTGAGACGAGCACTTCAATGGCAAGAATGAATCTCGATCCTTTTTTTGAAATGAAAAAGAAATCCTTTAGGATTAAGCATCACGAATATGGTTCTAAAGAAGAACTTCCAGATATTGATGATGAAAATATGATCTATGAGTCTAAAGAAGTATTGGAAAGAGAAGCCAGTCTACAAGAAAGCAATGATTCGATTTATGAGGAACTAATGAAACTCATTGAAGAAGAGGATGAAAACTGACCAATCACTAAAGGAAATTATGCAATGTTATTGCAATTGGGAAGAGTGCTTCTATTTGGATAAGGAATAAGAGGGAGTTAATGGGAAAGAAGTTAGTACTTGGTGAGAATGATTTTGCCTCCAAGTGTAAAAGGGAAAATAAAGAATACTTACTTGATGAGTGGGACTATACTAAGAATCCTATGCTTCCGACAGAGATAGGTTTCGGGTTCAGTAAGAAGATATGGTGGATATGTCCGGTATGTAAGAACAGTTATCAGGCAACTACTAATCATAGATTTGAAGGAACTGGTTGCAGAAAATGTAGTTATAAACTCAGACAAGAAACAAGGCTAAAAAACCGGATTAAGAATAAGGATACGTTTGGTGATAAATATCCCGAATTATTAAAAGAATGGGATTATGAACGAAATACAGGGGTGGATCCGTTCCAAATAGCGCCAAATCATACTAAAAATGTATGGTGGATATGTAAGCGTGGACATCACTGGCAGGCAATTACCCCAAACAGGATAAAGGGAAGAGGATGTCCATATTGTTCTAATCACAGAATTATAGTAGGTGAGAATGATTTTGCTTCAACTAATCCCGAACTACTTAAGTTCTGGGATTATGATAAGAATGAGATTAAACCAACAGAGATTACCAGCGGAAGCCCTAGGCAAGTATATTGGAAATGCGAGAAGGGACATTCCTGGAAAAGTACCATAGGTATAAAGAAAAAATATAACTGTCCTGTATGTAGCGGCAGAAAAGTGCTCGCTGGATATAATGATCTTGCTACAGTCTGTCCGGAGTTAGTAAAAGAATGGGATTATGAAAAAAATGATATAACTCCGCAGGAAGTAGTACGAGGAAGCGAAGTATATGTATGGTGGAAATGTGAATATGGTCATAGCTGGAGAGCAAAGATAACAAATCGTGTACATGGTACAGGATGTCCGGAGTGCATGAGATATATAAAAACATCGTTTTATGAACAGGCGATATATTACTATGTAAAAAAAGCGTACCCGGATGTGATTAATACCTATACAGGAGAAGGGTTTGAAATTGATGTTTTCATACCTAGTATAAGGACCGGCATAGAGTATGACGGACAAAGATGGCATAAGATACTAGCCAAGGATGTTGAAAAGAACAAGAAATGCAAAGCTGCAGGAATAAGGTTAATACGAATTCGAGAAAACGGATGTCCTAAAGAGGATAAATCTTTTGATAAATGCATTCATATGAAAAATAACCATGATAATGCTTTTGAGGATTGTCTCGTTGAACTGCTGTTTTTCTTAGGCGTAGTTAACATCGATGTTGATCTTGACAGAGATAGGGCAGAGATTTATGACAATTATATCGTATCTCAAAGAGAGAATAGCATAGCGATAAAAGCACCAGAATTGGTAAAGGAATGGCATCCAACAAAAAACAAAAGCGTTACACCATATATGTTACCTTATGGTACTCATAAAAAGGCGTGGTGGTTATGCGCGAAAGGACATGAATGGCAATCAACTGTAGCTTCAAGAACCACTGGTGAAAAGACAGGATGCCCAATCTGTTCAAACAAAAAAATAGTAAAGGGAATAAATGATCTAACAACTACAAATCCCGAATTATTAGCTTTATGGGATTATGAGAAAAACTCTGTTTCACCTGATGAAATAGGATTGGGTTATAGTAAAAAAGTGTGGTGGAAATGCGACAAAAATCATAGTTGGAAAGACACACCGCATTTTGTTGATAAAAATCAAACGCCTTGTCCGATATGTGGAAACAGACAAGTACTGACAGGATTTAATGATTTTGCAACAATACATAAAGACGGTTTACTGAAAGAGTGGAATTATGACAGGAATGTTATAGATCCGACTCAGATTGCTGCAGGTGTTCCTACAATAGTTTGGTGGAGATGTTCAAGTTGCAATCATGAGTGGCAGGCAAAGATATCTAATAGGGTATATGGAAATAAAACCGGCTGTCCTATCTGTGCAGATAAACGACGGTTGGTGACAAGAAGGACGTACATTAAGGAGTCTGGTAGATCATTAGCTGAAGTTTATCCGGAAATAACTAAAGATTGGCATCCGTATTTAAACAGAGATTTACCGTTTGATCAGAATACTGTGGGAGCGCATTCGAATGAAAAGGTATGGTGGAAATGTCATATCTGCGGAAATGAATGGCAGGCGATTATAAGAGCTCGCACTAGATATAATTCAAAGTGCCGAAAGTGTGCACAAGAAGAGTGGAATCAAAAGTACGGAAAAAAGGTTATGAACGTAGAGACCGGTGAAATCTTTGGAGTAGCATCGGAGGCTGCAAAGAAATATGGTTGTACTACTGGAAACATATCAGCGTGTTGCAGAGGAGCAACAAAATCTGCATGTGGATATCATTGGAAATATGTTCAGTGATTATGATATTTAGACAACAAATAAATTCGCAATTAATTGAGGATGTGTGAATAGCACATCCTTGATTTTTACCTAAAATGAGGTTTACATAACTAGATAGGCGCTTAAAAGGGTAATTAATAGGACACATCCGAGAGTAAGATTTAAACATAAACCAGAAAGAGCCGGAAGAAACCGGAAAACTAAGAAGAATGGAGGAACACAGAATGAACGTAATTATAAGCAATTTAACAAGTAAGAAGCCTATTTACCACAGAGCCGGATGTTTTTATGAAAAAAGGATCAAATACGGAAATCGCCTGATGATAAGTAAGGCTTTTGCCGAGAGCAAAGGAATGTGCGCATGCCAGTATTGCTGCGGATTTAAAGGAGAAATCAGAACAAGAACCGATGAGATGAAGTCCTGGGAAGAAACATATAATCTATCAATAATGTATAAGTATAATTCACTGTATATTCTGACGGATATGGGATGCTGGAGAATATTCTATAAGCAGGATATAGGAAAATATATTTTATATCACAAGAATTACTATGATAGAAACCTTGAGAAAAATGATGCGATCATGGGCAAATATCATCGCCAGCGAGATGTAAAAGAAACAGAGTCTCTGGAAAGACTGATGTCTTATATTTCAAAGCATGACAAGGCTAAGGCAGTTATCATGGACGATTATAAGAAACTTCCGCAGACAACCAAGGCTCAGAAAAAATATTACAGACAGGCTAAGAATAGAGCACATAGATCTGCTGTAAGACGTGTTGATTATCTGTTTTCACTTTTGGAAAGCAATGATCCGGGATTGAAACAGATGGCATTTTGTTAAGAGTTGATTAATGGAAGAAAAAATCTGTAGGAGGATATGACAATGGGATATGGAT
>JAEEKN010000037.1 GCA_016282435.1 Lachnospiraceae bacterium
AGATATCCCCCACCTCTTAGCGTAGCGAAGGTGGGGGGAGATCTTCGTTTCAGGCGGGGTTCAAGCCCCGACTGAAATGAGATGCGAAGCATCGTTTTGTTACCGAGGAAACGCTGAAGGCGTTTTCGAGGTGACTTTGACGTACCATATGCAATATGAACAAAAATATATTTTTCTTAGGAGGAACGCATGAGATTCAAGAAACTTTTTGCAATGCTTCTGGTATTTGCGATGATAGTCCCCGGTACCGGTGCATTTGCGGCAACAGACAGTACCGGATCAAATGAAAACGAAGCTGTCGAATACTGGCAAAACGTAAAGCAGAACGGTGATCTGAACCTGATATACCAGATTCAGACTGTAGACCAGCTTTCCGACAACAACACAGACGATATCGGTGATAAACGTATGTCCGGCAATCCCGTAAAAGACGTCAACTATGTTGTAGTGGATAATTATCAGGACGTAAGTACCGGTTACTATGATTTTAACGACGTCTCAGCTCCGTATTACAGCTTTGATGAGATTTCCAATTCATTCTATTCGACTCCTACACCGGAACCTACAGCTACACCCGAACCTACGGCTACACCTACACCTGAGCCTGTGCTTCAGCCTACAGAAGAGCCTGTAGCTACATCCACTCCTGTTCCTACCGCTACCCCGGTTCCTACAGCGACACCCACTTTAGCTCCCACATCCACACCCAGACCTACTTCAGTACCGGTTCCTACGGTCATGAAGCCGGATGACAACGGTAATATTTATATTATTCCCGAAGAAAAGACTCCTCAGAAGGTTACTTTTGATGTGGATCTCGAAGTCGGAAGATATGCTCACATAAAACCCCAGCAGGCTATGAACCATAGCAAGACTTCCTCAAATACATCGATCATCCTCGATCCCAGGCTTGCCACAGATTCATTCAACGCTGAATACGAATCACGTGCTATGAAGCCCGGCAAGGCTACTCTCACATTCTACAACCAGAATGAACAGTTCACCGAGGAATGGAATGTAAATGTTTATTGCAGACCTCTGGATTTCGAAAAGACAGAATACATCGTAGAGAAAAAGGCCGGAAGGAACGGATACATCACTCTTTTCCTCAAGTATTTCGAGTATGAATACGAATATGCATATGATTTTGAATGGTCATCATCGGATAAAAGCGTAGCTTATCTTGCAGGCGGAACAACAACCACCACATTTGCTAGATTCTGCGTCGTAAAGTCCGGTATCTCCATCATTACGGTAAAGGATAAATACGGTAATTCATCACAGTGCGTTCTAATAGTAAAGGATGCAGAAAAAGCTCAGGCTACTCCGGTACCTACTGCAACACCCACCCCTACCGCAAAGCCTACTGCAACGCCTACTCCTGAACCCACTGCTACTCCCAAGCCCACCAAGGCTCCTACAGATACCCCTACTCCCGAGCCTACCGCTGAGCCTACCGCAACACCCAAGCCTACAAAGACTCCGAAGCCCACAGCTACACCTACCGAAGAACCTTTAGCCGACGGTATTACCGAAAAGCAGATCAAAAAGATGGTAAAAGAATCGACTATAGATCTAAAGGTCACAAGCAAGGACGGAAAACTGACACTTGACTGGGATTCAGATTCAGAAAACGATATTGTATCAGAGCTTTTCCTCGATGGTTATGTGGTCCAGGTAAAAGGCGGAGGTTTCAAGAAATTTACCACCATCAAGAAAATAAAGGATGTAAAGAAGATTACTTTCAATTTCACGGATGGTGAAAACAAAAAGAAGTATACCTTCCGCGTAAGGGGTTATCATATAAACCACGAGACCGGAAAGAAAGTATATACGAAATGGTCATATACCGTAAAGGCCAAGTTTAAGAGTAAGAGCGTTAAGAAATAATCAAAACACGATAATCAAAACGGGAGAGGCTTATGATTCCTCTCCCGTTTTTATTTGTAAACTTTTCACATTCGATGTTGATACCGGATTATGAGTTCTGCTTTTCCCTGTCAATACGGAATTTAACGGCACTCTTTAAGTACTCCAGATATGCTTCGTCAGAGCACATGGATTTTCCCGGCGAATCGCTAATCTTGGCTACCGGACGTCCGTTTACGTACTGCAGCTTTATTACGATATTCAATGCGTCTTCATTTGTGTCATTTGATACGAATGTACCGATTCCGAAGCTCACCTTTGTTCTGTCCTTAAAATATTCATACAGAGCCTGTGCCCTGTCAAAATCAAGGCTGTCACTGAAAAGAAGCACTTTAGTCTTGGGATCCACACCGTACTTTTTGTAGTGCGCTATGATTTTCTCTCCCCATTCATAGGGATCTCCCGAATCATGACGTACGCCTGTGTAGTTGTTTACCATTGATCTGTCAAAATCCATCAGGAAAAGATCCGTGGTCACAGTATCGGTGAGAGCTGTTCCGTTATCGCCTTTGTATTCATCATACCAGTCCTGCATAGCGTAATGATTGGTATATGCAAGAGGGATACTGTCTATACCCTGATACATCTGTACAAATTCATGGGCGAATGTTCCGATGGGCTTTACGTTGTATTTCATGGCAAGATATACGTTTGATGTTCCCACGCACTGCTTTGTCTCCGTACATAAACGTCTTACAGCTTCGTCTTCCCATTCTCTCGAAAGTCTTCTTCTGCATCCGAATTCCGCAAAGCTGAATGTATATTTTCCGCTGTTAAAATCCTCTATCTTCTGGCTGAGTCTTTCTTCTGCCGCCCTGCGGAGATTAATGTAATCATAGCTCATCCTGAAGTATACTTCGTTTACTATCTCGAGAAGATATATTTCAAACTGCATGGCTGAGAACAGAGGACCGTCAACCTTTAATATAAGTTCACCTTTATCCGTAAGGTCGGTAAAGACATAGTCTCTGATGGGATGCCAAAGCCTTAAGAATTCCACATAGTCCCTCTTTATGAAACGTATGGATCTTAAATAATCCAGCTCCTCTTTGTTAAACGTCAGAGTACAGAGATAGTCTATCTGTTCGTTTATCTCATCAAACATTTCACGGGTAAACACAATGTCTTCATTCCTGCATTTAAACATGTACTCGCCTATCAGATCGGGATGTTTATGAAACATGACCTGATTCATATTGAATTTGTATAAATCCGTATCAAGTAATGATACAATTATGGGATTTAATCTCATTTCACCTGCTCCTTTTTATCCTTTTCAGCTAACACTTTTTGCTTCTTTTAATGTGATTCCGTTTTTGCCCAGAGGTACTTCGTGGTCAAGACCTACGAACTTGCCATCCTGCTGCCAGAGTACTTCTTTCACAAACTTGTATTTTTCGGTATCCCATGTGGTAAAATCATCAAGCAGCAATCCGCCGGTGTCTCCCGAATTTGCATTCAGGCACCAGAATGTATGATTCAGATGATATGTCTTTATCAGCTTCTTCATATAAGTCATCCATGTGAGGTTGGGTTCTTTCATGAATCCTCCCCACTCACCGATCAGAAGGGGTGCTATGTTCTTTTCATATATATAGAACCAGTTGTCATGCCAGCAGTCCTTCATGAGCGAATCATATGTGTATTTTCCCTCGAACCACGGCTGCTCATACACTGTAGGACCGTAATCATGCGGCGAGTATACCAGCTTGTCCTGATATTTTCCGAGATTTACGGGGTAGTCTGCTACACCTCTTAAATTTCCGCCCCACCAGTTGAAGTAATAATCCTTGTCATTCGTAGAACTGAAATTACCGTTTTTCTTTATGTCCTTGGGATAGATTTCTATTCCTTCCACCATGATAAGGACATTGGGGTTCTTGGCAAGTACCTTCGCTGCAGCTGTTTCAGCTACGTATTTCCAGTTGTTTGCTTTCTTGGAATCATTCCAGATAGCCGCTCCGTCACCCTCATAGGGTTTTCCGTGAGGTTCATTCTTTAAGTCAAATGCGATAATGGTATCATTATCCTTATATCTGGCCGCCATCCATTCCAGTGCATGATAATAGTCGTTTACTTTGACCTTATCTGTGTACCAGAGATTTACATTATGTCCCGAAGCATTGGTCTCAGCCGAATGGATATCGGGCATTACCTTGATTCCGTTTTCTTCCGCAAGTGCCAGGAAATAATCAAATATTTCCAGACTGTTCATGCTGTTAAGTTCGGTATTGTATGCGTTATTATAGTTGGCCTTCGGATACTCTCCGGCTGCCCACTGATTGATAAGTTCTGCCGAGATAGGTACTCTTATCAGGTTAAATCCATGGTCAGCTATAGCTTTTACCGTTGGTTTAAGCTGACTGTTCCACAGTCCGTCAAAGGTGTTGGTTCCTGTATTGTATCCGAACCAGTTAAGGCCTGTGATCCATACTTTTTTACCGTTTTTATCGAGTATGTTCTTACCGTCGGTATGGAGCCAGTCATCTCCTTTTTTACCCTTGGTATTTTCTTTTATCTCTTCAATCAGGTCCTGTCCCTGTTTGTCCGAATCATTGTCACCGTCATTACCGGAGCCGCCGTTTCCTCCGTTGTTTTCATTTTTCAGTCCCGGATCGTTCTGGTCTACTTTTCCACTGTTTACGGTCATGTTTTTTCCGTTAAGCTTTGCGGATTTTACTTTTACATCGGATGCTTTAGTTCCGAGATTACAACCTATAACCACGGTTCCGCCTGCATATATATCACTGTTGTATCCAGCATCGGTTATGGTTAGTTTATTCTTGTCGGTTGTAAATGTTCCGTTCCAGCCGCTGACAGAAGCCAGTCCTTCAATCTCCATCACAAGTTTCCAGCCGCTGACAGCTTCTTCGGTATCGTTTGTTATTCCGAACTGGATTCCGAACATATTTGTGCTTGCATCCTGCCATGAGTTATCAATGCTGTAAGTCAGAATATAGCTGCCGGCTGAACCGGTTTTCTTTTCGTCTTTTTTGTCGGGATCTCCGGTATTATCTTTGTCTCCTGAATTATCTGTATCATCTTCTGTTGTATCTACGGTATTATCATCCCCTGTATCGGTGCCGGTTACATCGTCTTTACTGTCAGCATCTTTCTTGCCGTCATCATCTGCGTCGCCGGTGTTATCCGCATCATCAACCGTCGTATCTGCGGTGTCATCTTTTCTGTTATCTACCGGAGTCTCATCACCGTCAGTATCGGCATCACCTTTTCCTTGACTGTCCGAACCGGAATCTTCTTCATCAACATCGCTGCCACCGTCATCGTCCGTATCACTGCCTGTAGGACCCGCGGTGTCATCTTTCCCATTGTCATCTTTCCCGTCGTCCGTGTCGGTTACGTTATTTTTGCTTTCACTATTGCCTTTGATGTCAGGTTCGATATCACCGTTTTGAGCATTCGCACTATCCCCTGTATTGACGGTATTGTTATCTCCGGTATCGTTTACAGCAGCATCTGTGTTCTCAACCGTTCTTCCAACATTCTCCTGCTTAGTGTTATCCTGTTCCGATGACTTTCCCGACTTACCTATAACAATTCCTATTATCATTCCCACCGCAAGAATACAGACTGTTGCTGCCGTTATGATAATATATTTAGTCTTGTCTTTTGAATTGTTGCCGGAATTGTTTTTTCCCATTATACAAGCTCCTTTTCTGACCTATATAAACACGCCATGCCTTTCTTTACTTTCGGGCAAGCTGACTGCCGGTATTTTTTCCTGTCGTGATTTTCTTGATCCATTTACCGCTTCGAAGTCTTATCACGCACCATATAGTCTTAGTAATCTGATCAATCTTTAAGAAGAAGTATACCCAGAATACATCAAGCTTAAAAACATAACCTGCAAGATATCCGAGCGGTATGGACAATGCCCAAAGGAATATATTGTCTGCGATCATCAGCATCTTCGTGTCGCCTCCGCCTCGAAGAACACCTTTTGTCATGATACTGTTTGTCGCCTGGAATACTATGATAAAGCTTATGGCCATCATGAGATCTTTGGCTATGGACTTTACTTCTTCACCTGCTCCCGAGTAACTGTTGATTATCGGGTTGCATATTATCATCAATATGACCGCGGATACCGCACCGAGACCAAATCCAAGTCCAAGGAACAACCAGCCCTGTTCCTGTGTTTTCTCCTTACCTCCGTTGCCGAGTGTCTGTCCGGTCACTATGGCGCCCGCCTGACATACGCCCTGTATCATTACGGTACTTAGCTGCTGTGTGGTAGCGGTAATCGAATTGGCTGCCGCAAACTGATCGCTCAGTTTACCTATAACGCTCGCTACCGTACTGTTACCTATCGCAAGGATTCCGTCACTTATAAGAACGGGAATACATATTCTAAAGTACTCTCCGATCAGATTCCTGGTCTTAAGCAACATGTCTTTTATCTTAAAGCCTATTTTCTTATCCACGCACAGGAAATAGATCATAATACATGAAGCTTCGAAGATTCTGGCGATCAGTGTTCCCAGCGCTGCGCCCGATTCCTCCATCCTCGGTGCTCCGAAGTGTCCGAAAATGAATGTATAGTTTGCGCCCATATTCACAAAAAACGCTCCTATGGAGACAAACATCGGAAGCTTTACCTGACCTACGCTTCTAAGCACTATGGTCGTAACAAGGGATGCCCCCAGGAAGAAGTATGTAGGAATGGAGTATCTGAAATAATTGGCTCCGTATTCCATAACAACGGGGTTGTCAGTGTATATGGACATTATCTGTTCGGGAATTACCGCAGTGATTACCGCAAATATTGCCGCAAGTCCCATCGCCAGTCTCAGCATCAGGGTAACGGTCTGCTTCAAAGCGTGACCTGCTTCCTCTTTGTTTCCTGTCGGTGAGTTTTTCATACCCCAGTAACGTGATACGAGAACTGAGGCTCCCATACCCAGACCCATACATAAAATATGATATATTCCAATAAACACGTTTGCCTGTGCAACCGCTGTAATCTTCTCATCCTGCAGCTGACCTACCATGATGTTGTCGAGCATGTTTACACCCGTGGTTATCAGGCTCTGAAACGCTATCGGCAATGCCAGTGAAAACACTCTCTTGTAGAATACAGGATCCTTCTTAAAAAGTTTCATTTTTGTAGACCTCCAAAAATTCCAACTTATAATTTTACCAAAGTTTTATCAAAAGGTCAATCATATTTTTACCACCCGTATTTTGCCGTCTGAATAATTCAAGATATCCTCTCCTATCACTTCTCCGTACATATAAACAGGCACGCAGGGAGGACATGAAAGTACGGGGTACGCCATAATCCTTCCTATGCTGTTCTTTACATCCACCGTTTCCGATACGGACATCATGGCTTCTTTCATACTCATGGCTTTTACAGGTTTTGGTAGACGTTCTGTATGTATCGCGTCACCTGTGTTTGTGGCATTTTCCCTGCCCGTGCAACTGTCTTGTGTATAAGAATTTATCTCCTTACTGTATCTTAACATTACGTCTTCAAGCCCTTTTATATCATCCTCGGTATTTAATGGTGTAAACATAAATACAATATGGGATCTGTCATGGTATTCCACATGGATGTTTTCCTGTTTTAACGCATCGGCAAAATTATTACCGTCGATCTCCGGGCTGTCTGCGATTTCTAAACCATCCATGCCGTCATGTCGATTCAAACCCCGTTCCGATTTTTTGTTCCTACCTGCAGCACAACACCCATGATATCTAAGTCGCACGGAAATTTTCAGCGGTTCATCACCTTCGAGTTCATATCCCATTTTACTTAAATGTCTTTTTAGTGTGCTGACACGTTCGGCAGCTTTAACAAACATGTTTTCATCACCGGATGCCTTCTCAAGATATTCATTACATAGATCAAGCGACTGCAGTATAAGATATGAAGGACTGGTAGACGCAAACAGCGACAAGGCCTGACGTACGTTTTCATAGAAAAACCGGTCGGTCCCGTTATTTATATGCAGATACGCACCTCCTGTCAGAACAGGAAGGGTTTTGTGTGCCGAAGAACAACACATATCAGCACCCAGATCTATCGGGAACAGGGATTTTTCAAGGAATTTAAGATATGCACCGTGAGCATTGTCCACCAGCAAAAGCATCCCGTTTTTATGACAAACCGTGGCCAATTCTCTAATATCAAGCATATTCCCGAGATAATCGGGACTAGTAACATACAGGGCATCGGGTTTTATTCCGGTATCACCGGTTTTACTTATATAATCCTCCAAGTCCGGTGCCGAAATACTGCAGCTTTCATATGATTCCGATTTAAGAGGCATGATCCAGTCCACATCAATATCGAGCAGCGCACATGCATTTACAAAAGTAGAATGTGCATTGCGTCCGGCGAGTATAAAAGGTCTTTTTCCCTCCTGCTCAGCTTTTTTCACGATCATAAAAAGCATGGCCCTTATACACAGTGAGGATCCTTCCGTGGAATAAAACGTATCTGTTCCAAACAGTTTACCGGCGTTTTTCTCACTCTCTGCTATAATGCCACAAGGGGCTGACAGATAATCAGCCCCATCTATTTCGGTAATATCATATTTATATATGTCTGAAAACTCTTTTTTCCCTATTAAAGGACTTCTTCCTTTATGCCCCGGCATATGCATTCTTACCGGATTTTTCAGGATATAACCATTTACAAAGTCATAAATCGGTGTTTTCATAAGCTCCTTGCCACTTCTACCATAATGGCACATTCAAGACGTTTCTTAAACAGTTTGCATCCGTAATCATATACGCCGCGTACAGAACCTGTCGCATGATAAGCATTTGCGGCACATCCGCCGGCGCAGTAAAGTCTTGCCCAACAGTTCCTGCACTCTTCTCTCGCATAAACATTGCAGGCCGCAAAATCATCCTGAGTCTTTTTAGCGGTCACGCCCTTCCAGATATCTCCGAGCCTGAATTTCTCTTCACCTACAAACTGATGACAGGGATAAAGGTCTCCCCAAGGGGTAACTGCCATATACTCTGTTCCCGAACCGCAGCCCGATATCCTTTTGTATATACACGGGCCCCCCTTAAGGTCTATCATATAATGATAGAAGGTAAACGGATCTTTTTCTTTGTCTTTACGAAGCATGAGTTCTGCGAGTTTTTCATACTGCTCATATACTATAGGCAGGTCTTCCTCAGTCAAATGCATCGGGTCGTTTACATCACATACGACGGGTTCCATGCTGAGCTCTCTGAACCCCAGGTCAAGCATAACCTTTATGTCTTCCAGAAAATCAGGATTAAGATGCGTAAAGGTTCCTCTCATGTAATAGTTTTTCCCGCCACGGGCTTCAACCAGTTTTTGGAACTTGGGTACTATCTTCTCCCAGCTTCCGTTTCCGGCATAATCCACACGGAATCTGTCATGTACTTCTTTTCTTCCGTCAAGACTTAAAACGACGTTACTCATCTCACGGTTTGCATATTCTATGACATCATCGTCTATCAGCACTCCGTTGGTGGTCAGCGTAAACCTGAAATTCTTATTATGCTCCTTTTCAATACTTCTGGCATAGGCTACAACCTGTTTTACAACATCAAAATTCATAAGAGGTTCTCCACCAAAGAAGTCCACCTCCAGATTATGCCTGTTACCGGAATTGGCTACCAGAAAATCCATAGCCTGTTTTCCGACCTCAAAACTCATAAGAGCACGTTCTCCATGGAACTTGCCCTGGCTTGCAAAACAGTACGAGCAGTTCAGGTTACATGTATGCGCCACATGAAGGCATAATGCTTTTACCACACCGCTTGTCCTGGCTTTCAGTTCACCGGCCATGCCTTCGTATGTGTCTTCGGTGAAAAGCTGACCTGCGTTTTTCAGTTCTGTGATCTCATCGTAGATTTCTTCCAGTTCATCTTTGGATGTACCGTACTTTTCGTTCAGTTTTTCAAAGAGACCGGTCTTCTTACCGTCATCCGAAGTTGTGTCAGCATATTCCGCTATCATATCATAGGTAACGTCATCCACAGTGTGGACCGAGCCCGAGCATATGTCAAGAACTATGTTTAAGCCACCTGATTTGTACTGATGTATCATATATTTCCCACTTTCTTTAGGTCCATCATATACTGTTTCTTATGATTTCCTTTAAATCGAAAAAAATATCGCCCCGTTTTAGAGGCGATATTCGTTAATCTCAGTTTTTCTTATCGCTCTTCTCGCACTTCTGATTTGCGATACCACAGCTTGTCTTGCAAGCTGACTGGCATGATGTCTGGCACTCACCGCATCCGCCCTTCTTTGCGCTCTCACAAAGATTACGTGTTTCAACAGTCTTAATATGCTTCATAATAGCCTCCTTTTTACTGTCCCATCTGCTTTGCAACTTCAGCAGCAAAATCTTCGTTCTTCTTCTCAAGACCTTCGCCTGTTTCGAAACGAACGAATCTGTTAACCTTGAATGTGCAGCCGTTATCTTTTGAAACCTTTGCGATATACTGGCCAACATTTTCCTTGTCCTCAGCCTTTACATAATCCTGATCAACAAGGCAGATTTCCTTAAGACGCTTTGCAAAACGTCCGTCTACGAGACCTGCAAAAATCTTATTCTCAAGATACTCAGCCTTATGAGTAGCTGCGATATCACGAAGTACCTGCATTCCCTCAGCAGACATGAAATTGTACCAGAACTTGTTGTTCTTCTGCTCTTCATAAGCTGCCTTATCTTCTGCACTCCACTTATTTGTATCAAGTGCTTCCTGGATAACTGCATTAAGGATGGGCTTGGGAAGTGATGCAGGATCAGCAAGGGAACTGTCTACTACGATCTCTCTCTCTTTTGAAAGAGTATCAGCTGAAATCTCTTCCTTGTTTACATAAGAAGGATTCATAGCTGCGATCTGCATAGCCAGGTTCTTTGCACACTCAACTGTAGCATCATTCTTAGGAGCATCAACATCAAGAAGAATACCGATTTTTCCATTCATATGAATGTACTTAACAAGGAATCCGTTTGTGTTGAACTTAACAAAACGACGAACCTTAAGGTTTTCACCGATTACCGCTACCTGAGCCGCACGAGCCTCATCAACAGTCTTTGAGGTATCGAACTTCCAGGGCTTTGCAAGGAACTCTTCAATTGTAGTTGCATCTGTCTCGGAAGCTGCCTGCGCAACCTGCTCAACATAACCTCTGAACTTCTCGTTCTTTG
>JAEEKN010000376.1 GCA_016282435.1 Lachnospiraceae bacterium
CGGTTTTAATATAAAAGTTTTTCATTTTCCTATATCCTCAAACTTTTTCGATACATTTAATTACCCTTAGAAAATACGGTAAGAGTATCCGCTATTTTTTCGTAAAAGTCTTCTACGCTTGAGTCTCCGCGATAAAGCTGATGATATACTTCACCGTCCTTTATGAAAAGTACACGTTTTGCATGGCTGGCTGCTTTTGTAGAGTGGGTTACCATAAGTATAGTCTGCCCTTTTTCATTTATTTCTGAAAAAATCTTAAGCATACCATCAGTTGATTTTGAATCAAGTGCCCCCGTAGGTTCATCTGCCAGAAGAAGCTTAGGTTCTGTTATGATTGCCCGGGCTGCAGCCGCGCGCTGCTTCTGTCCGCCCGATACTTCGTAAGGATATTTTTCAAGAATCTCGCTTATTCCAAGTGAAGCTGCTACCTTTTGTACCTTATCCATCATCTCTTTTACATTCTGTTTGTCAAGTACAAGCGGCAAGAGGATATTGTCTTTAATGGAAAATGTATCGAGCAGGTTAAATTCCTGAAATACAAAACCTAGATTTTTCCTTCTGAAAGCCGCCATTTCTCCTTCCTTTACGGATGTAAGCTCCATTCCGTCCAGCATTATACTTCCCTTTGTCGGTCTGTCCAGGGATGCTAAAATATTAAGTAATGTGGTTTTTCCGCTGCCGGACTCTCCCATGATAGCCACATACTCACCTGCTTCCACTGAAAAGTTTACGTTTTCAAGTGCTTTTACCTGGTTTCCTCCGAAACGTGTCGTATAGATTTTCTGTACTCCTTTTACTTCTAAAATAGTCATGATCATTCTCGCTTTCTTTTTTTATCTGACTAAGATGATAACATAAAAGCTGAAATGCCAAAATCGATTCGTGTGACATTTCAGCTTTTATATGTGACAAAAATGTAAGGTATGGGATCAGTCATTAAAAATACGTGAAGAGTTATCCGTATCATAATTTATCTTGAACGTACTCCCCACTCCCGGTTCTGAATCCACTGAAAGCTCCAGCGAAAGCTTCTTTGCTGCCAAAGAGCACAGGTAAAGTCCAAGGCCCGAAGATTTCCTGCCGCTCCTACCGTTAAAGCCGGTGTATCCTTTTTAAAATACTCTGGGTACCTCCTCCGAAGCTATGCCAATCCCTGTATCCGTTATTGAAACCTCGCCGGATACCGCTTTTATGGTAATGCCTCCCGTCATAGTGTATTTTACTGCATTTGAAAGTAGTTGCTCCAGTATAAAGCTAAACCATTTTTCATCGGTTACAAGTTTAATATCCACCGGTTCATAACTGATGGAAAGCTTTCTGTTTATAAAAAGTGCGGCATATTTCCTTATGCTTCCCTTTATCAGCTTATCTAAATCCTGTTCTTTCAATACCAGATCATTTGTCTCACTGCCAAGTCTTAAGTAATTAAGTACCATATCGACGTACTGCTCTATCTTAAAAAGCTCATCTCTGCAATGGCGGTCTTTCGCAGTATCGTCTTTCAGCAGCATTGAAAGAACAGATATCGGAGTCTTTATCTGATGAACCCATATAGTATAATAGTCATTACTGTCCTGGATGTCAGAATTTAACCTATTACTAAGTTCATTGCACCTGTTGTTGAGCACTGAAATTATCTCATAATAATCCTCATCAGATAAGTTTTCCGCTTCGGGTAATTCCAAACCTTCATTTAATACCGAATCCAGTATTCTTTTTCTTGCCTTATGGCAATTATAAAATTTTACAAATGATATCAATATAAATACTATGATAATAATAGTATTTACGAGAAGCGCATAAAGAAACGGAGTCACGTCCAGATCATAAAGTATAAAAACTGAAAGCATGACAAGATTACAGGTGATGAGCGCTGATATCGCACCTGCCTTGTACTTTATATATTCCTTTATGATATTTGTTTTGTTTCCCGGCATGCTCATCATAATTGCCTCACTAACCTACTGGATGATATACCCCATACCAACCTTAGTTACAATAAAATCCTTTAACCCTGCTGCCTCCAGCTTTTTTCTGAGGCGTGTCACATTTACTGTCAATGTGTTTTCCTCTACATAACAGTCATCCTGCCAAAGCTTCTGCATAAGCTGTTCCCTGCTGACAATAGTGCCTTTTTTCTCCATCAGGGTATGCAGAATCTTAAACTCGTTTTTTGTCAGTTCAATCTGTTTTCCGTCAAAATCCAGTGTACCGTCGTTTAGATTTAAGGCTGCACCTTTATGTTCAAGTATTGACGGCGCTATATTCATATTGTATGCACGTCTGAAAATAGCCTGTATTTTTGCAGTGAGCACTCCCAGATCCACCGGTTTAGAGATAAAGTCATCCCCGCCCATGTTCATAGCCATTACTATATTCAGATTTTCAGCCGTCGAAGAAATAAACACTATCGGAACGTTTGATATCTTCCTGATTTCCGTACACCAATAGTACCCGTTAAAAAACGGAAGTGAAATATCAAGAAGTACAAGCTGAGGATCTGCTTCAACAAACTCTTCTTTTACCTTTTGAAAATTCTTTATGGTATTAACCTCATATCCCCATGCTTCTATCTGCTCCTTCATAGCTGCAGCTAAAGCAAAATCATCTTCGATTATCATGATTTTATGTCCCATTTTTCCTTATTCTCCTGTCAGGTCAAATATCATAACTTCGAACCTATCAACCTGTCCTTCTTAAGCTGTTTATCTACATATAAACATACCGTAATCTTTTGGAAGGTCTACAGCTCCGCCAACTTCATGTTCCAAAAGAATATCTCTTATCTTTTGTTCTGGAAGATCCAACACGGTTTTAAACGTTGCAAGACTTCGTAAGTACGTAACCAGGTCTTCCAGTTCTGTGATATGAAGAGAATCCTCATAAAACAACGGTGTAACATCATCAAAAGCTATATGTAGCTTTTCCGCGCCATTCTGCATTGTAAAATTATGATTCGGATTGAATTCTTCTCCACTTATTTTAAACCACTCTGCAAGTCTGTCAACAAAATTATTTTCACCAAATGTAGCACAGTAGAACACGCCACCCTTCTTCAAAACCCTACGCACTTCACTGAGCGCCTTATTAAGATTCGGAACATGATACAGCATCGCATTGGCTATAACCACATCAAATACTTCGTCATCAAAGGACAGGTTCTGAATATCCTCAATCCGGTACTCCACATTATCCTTCTCTCCAAGATTCCCTTTTGCCTTTTCCAGCATACCTTCGGATAAATCTGTAAGTACCAGCTTATCACATTTTGCTATCAATTCGTCATGTCCAAGCCACAGAGTTCCGGTACCGCACCCCAGCTCCAAAACCTTCATTCCTTCACGAATATCATAATTGGAAATCAGCCATAGGCTATATCCCAACTTGTTTGTGGAATACTTATCGTGAAACGTGATCCTTGTATCCAATCCCTTCGATGTTGCATACTGTTCCTTTACTGCAGCTGAATCGTTTGAACTTCCAATCTTCATACTTCTACCTCTTTCGTCAAATTTCTATTATTTTGTACTTTTCACAGCTTTAAGCCTGTTAACTCATCTATGCTGTCAACAATATAATCCGGTCTTTTTCTCTCGTCATCTATACTCTGATATATTGCATAACCTTGACACACCCATACCGTTTTCATTCCCAGTTTCTTGGCCGGAACAATATCATTATCCAGCCTGTCTCCAACCATAACAGCTTCATTTGGTTCACATTTTGCCTTTTGAAGAGCCATCTTAAATATTCGTAAATCAGGCTTTGCACACCCTGCTTCGGCCGATGCCATTACAACATCAAAATATTTCCCTATACCCCAATTGTCAATTCTTTCCTGGGTCCCCAAAGACTGGTTTGCAATAATCCCCAGTTTGTATCTGCCATGTAAGCAGCTAATTACACTATAAGCTGCTTCATATAGTTTTTCCAAACTGTTATCCCACTCCGGCAAAGCTACCCCATAAGCTTTGGCTGCTGTTCTGATAGGTGTCGGGCTTATCTTTGCTTCCTCATAAACCTTATTCATAAACTCCTCAGAGGTAATGTTTAAATGTTTGATTGCAAATTCACATCGGCTTTTATAAACATCACTTTCGTCAACCAAAGTCGCACCAAGGTCAAAAAATATCCATTTCATGTGAATACTTCTCCATTCTACTCATTTTTTTCTGATTCTGAAGTTTTCTTCTTCTGAAAATACCTTACCCAATACGGATTCTCATTATCAAATATTTCTTTTTGTTCGGGAGTGAGTTTGTCCGGGTAATCAGTCATAAGATTATATACAATTTCTTTGTCAAAGGAAAATTTATGTTCTCCTCCCTGCTCTTTTAACCACCAAACCTTATTATCACGTTTTTTCTTATAGAAGTAGCGATCCTCCCCTGAAGTTATCATACGTTTCTGATCTTCAATCCTTTTTCGTTCCAGTTCAAGGGCTTCTTCTTTTTTTCTTCTTTCCCTGTCTATAGCGTTTTTCCTAAAGAACTCTACCTCACTATTGTCCAGCAGGTAATAAACGTCAATATAATCATATGCAGATCCTATATGATATTCTTCGGACTCAATAAGATAATACTCGCCTATCTCATTCTTATAAACGGCTCTGCTTGTCCTGGTATATCCTTCATCAACATCTATACCAAATTGGAACTCAACTTTTCCGTTAGTAGATTCAACTTTTTTCATTTTTCTCCATATCTACAAAATCTGAAA
>JAEEKN010000377.1 GCA_016282435.1 Lachnospiraceae bacterium
ATCCATATAAAACCTTCCTTTGTCTCGGCTACAGCATTCGCCTCCGATGTGGGAAGACCGTTTTGATTGTCATACAGAACCGCAGTAAATCCTTCACCGTGTGTTATAGGATCAACCGCACGCGAACTGTACATGCTTCCCGATATGGTCCTGGCTTCCGCATCCGTGGTATGTCCCAAAAACAGACCTGCCAACATACTTAATATCAATACGGAATCTGCAATAATACGTTTAAAACACTTCATCCCGTTCACTCCTAATTAAGTATCATTATTCTCGTATAACTGCTTTCTCTGCTGAAGGTAAAAATACCTCATATAATTCTTGCTGGTTTCAACAAACGATACGCCGTATGTATAATCAAAATACCCGCGTTTATCTTCTATAACCCTTAGTACTACACCCCGCACCATGACGGTACCGACTTCCGAGTCTATGGAGAAACTTATAAAATCACCTCTCGAAAGCTTTACATCGGACTCTACCGATGCACCGCCTTCACTTAAGTCCTTTAAGTATCCTTTACACTCTATCTCCTCATACTGTTCGTTCAGCATCAGGAATATATTGTCCAGATCCGCTTCGGGAGTATTCCCGTTCACTGCGGGTTCTTCCCTGTTTTCCTTGATCTTCTCATAACGCATCCGGATAACTTCGCCGATCTCAAATCTGAACTGGGTTCTTCTGTTAAAGCTTTTTCCGTCAAACATGCTTGAAAAAACATGAAGCCTGCTGCCGTCACGACGTCTGGCAAGTCCCGCCTTCACATTTTCCCATTTCCAGTATTTCTCATCCTCATGATATATCAGATCCACCGAATCATCTTCGGTAAACCTGAACAGACCGTGCTCACTGGCTATGGGGGTTACACCTATCATTTTCGCATCCGAATACTCTATTTTACTGTTTGTCTTGTATTCGGATGCCCCACGTTTTATAACTATTTCCAAAATCGAACCTATTTTAATATCTTCCAGTCTCATATAACCCCATTTTTCTGTAAAACCAATCTTTAAGGAAAAATTCTCTTATCCCAGTATCTTCAGGAATTCTTTGACATTTCCTTCTATGTCTCCCTTAAATACGCTGCTGCCGGATACAATCACATTTGCACCGGCTTCCAGTATGCTCGCAACGTTCTGAAGGGTGATGCCGCCGTCCACTTCTATATCTATATTTTTCCCGCTTTTCTCTACCAGCTTCTTTACGTCACGGAGCTTATCCATCGTCTCGGGGATAAACAGCTGACCGCCGAATCCGGGATTTACTGACATGACAAGTATCATGTCGATATATTCATATAGATATTTCAGCGTATCGGGATTTGTCGCAGGGTTCAGCGCCACTCCGGTTTTTACTCCTCTTTCCCTGATATGCTTGAGTGTTCGGTTAAGATGTGTGCATGCCTCCTGATGAACTGTTATAATGTCCGCACCGGCATCTGCGAACTGATCGACGAATCTCTCCGGTTCCGTCACCATCAGATGAACATCAAAAATCATCTTAGTGTTCTTCCTGAGCGAAGAAATAAGCGGAAGACCGAAAGAAATACTCGGCACAAAACTGCCATCCATAACATCTATATGCAGATACTGCGCTCCCGCCTTATCTACCGTCGTAATCTGTTCCCCAAGTTTAAAAAAGTCCGCAGCTAAAATCGATGGTGCAAGCTTGTTCATCTTTAGTACCCCTTCTTTTGTTTTAATTCATTAAACAGCAGGCAGTAATTCTCATACCTGCTGGCCCCAATCTTACCTTCCTGAACTGCTGCCTTAACAGCACAGTCCGGTTCGTTTATATGATTGCAGGTAAGAAACCTGCATCCGCCCGAATACTCATCGAATTCGGGATAAAAATTTTTTAAATCCCTGTAATCTATATCTTCGAGATACAGTGAAGAAAAGCCCGGCGAATCACAGAGGAATGTATCTGTTCCTATCTCCACAAGTTCGGTATGCCTGGTGGTCTGCTTGCCCCTGGCTATTTTTTCACTCAGATCCCCGACCTCCATGATCTCGTTCGGTGCGAGGATATTCACCATGGAAGACTTCCCTACTCCGGAAGGTCCTGCAAGTATGGTGGTCCTGCCTTTTAACAGCTCCCTGATCTCTTCTATGCCTTCGGACTTCAAGATACTGGCAAAAACTATCTTCATTCCCGATGCCTCATAGTTCTCGGCCAGAGATCTCAGTCTCTCATTATCCGCGATATCCTTCTTATTGAAACACAGGACTGCGGAAACGGACTGCTTCTGCATCATTATGAGGAATCTGTCAAGCAGGTTCAGGTTCGGCTCCGGAGATGCTGCGGCAAAAACTACCATGACCTGATCCACATTCGCGCAGGCAGGCCTTATAAGAGAATTCTTTCTTTCAAGGATTTTTATGATATTGCCTTCCTCATCGTTTAATGCTTCAAACTCCACATTATCCCCGATAAGCGGCGATATCTTATTTTTCCTGAATATGCCTTTTGCCCTGCAGACAAACTTTTGACCGTTTTCCGCCACTACGGTATAGTCGCCGGCTACTCCCTTTACTATTTTACCTACCATTCTGATTCATACCTCAAAGAAACGAAAGCTTTTCCGGCATCATACCGATTATCGAAAGAAAGGGCTGTCCTCCGTTCCATAGAGACAGCTCTTTCTAAAAATACAAGTTACTTAACTATACGGCATCCCGAACAGATCGTTAAGCTTTAAGTATCACACTTCGCTTCAGCCGTTCTCGGGATCTTCGTCTTCATCCGGGTCCGGTTCATCATCTTCGTCGTCAGGATCCGGAGTAATATCAGGCTCTCCCCCTATATCATCCGGTGTGGGCTCAGGCTCCTGAGTAACTACAGGTTCAGGCCCGAGACTTACTACGAAGCTGACAGAAGTACCTTCTTCGATAGAAGTTCCCTCTTCTACACTCTGGAAGATAACCAGTCCGGCATTAAATGATTCATTATATTCAAATGTAACTTCGCCCTTTACAAGCTTTGCTTTTTCCAGTGCCTTCTCAGCCTTTGCCTGCTTTAATCCTACAAGATAAGGACATTCAACTTCCTTGATCTCACGTCCAAGGCTCACATGTACCACAACTACCGATTCCTTCGGAAGAAGTGAGCCTGCTTCGGGATCTGTCCTTATGACTTTGCCCGCAGGAACATTATCATCATAATCCTCTAAGGTGGTAGTCTGATATCCGTAAGCTTCAAGCAGGCTGAGCGCTGCAGCCAGATCGTAACCGTTTACGCTCTTTAATTCCTTCATCTCGGCACCTGCACTTATAGTCAGGTTAATAACCGCATCCGCTGTAACGGTTGCATGCTCAAAAGGATACTGCTGGCATACCCTGCCTTTTTCAACGTCCTCGGAATACTCTTCCTCGCTCCACTTTATCTGGAAATCGGGTGATTTTGCCCAGAGTACTTTCTGTGCATCCTCAACGGTCAGGTTTATAACTCCGGGAACCTCAACAAGTACAGAGGCTGCAGATGTAGGAACCGGTGTAGGTTCTTCCGTGGGATTGATCTTAATATTGGGTCCTGTCTTGTTCTCCTCTATCTGAGTAGGTGTAGGAGTACCTGATGTGCCCGTGTTTGTAATATTGTCTATTATCGTTCCTATCTCCGGACCGTCATCAGTAAAGAATATCTTCTTTGCGATCCAGAATATAAATACCAGAAGTGCTATGGCAGCCAGGACACTGACAATGGTCAGAACTTTTTCAAGTCCGGAATCTATAGTATCCAGTTCTTCCTTTTCACGCTTAACCTTTTTCCTGGTCTTTCTGTCATTGTTATATGTCACATGAGTCACGGGAGACTTTACTGCGCTCTTTATGGACTCAAGTTCCTCATCGGTGATGTTTCTTGTAGGAGAAGATGTCACTACCGCATTTGAAGCTATGTTTACATAATCGCCTTCGGGATTAAGCACGGACCTCTTCAGATCTACGATCAGTTCAGCAGCTGTCTGATAACGTCTCTCAGGCTTCTTCTGCATACACTTCTGGATGATCTTGTCCACACTCAAAGGCACATCGGGATTGAGCTCCCTAACGGGAACCGCCTCGCTCTGAATATGCAGAAGTGCTACTGATACAGAGTTATCTCCCGCAAAAGGTACCTGACCCGACAGCATCTCGTATAAAGTAACACCCAAAGAATAGATATCACTTCTCTCGTCACTGTAACCGCCTCTGGCCTGTTCAGGTGAAAGATAATGTACCGATCCTATGGCGTTCTGAGATATGGTATTGGAAGTAGCTGCCTTCGCTATACCGAAATCGGCTACCTTTACCTTGCCTTCACGTGAAATGATGATGTTCTGGGGCTTGATATCCCTGTGGATGATGTGGTGTGTATGAGCAGCTTCCATACCCATGGCTATCTGAATGGCTATACCCACTGCTTCTTTTACATCAAGCTTCTTTCTCTTCTCTATAAAACGCTTCAGAGTAATACCCTCTACAAGCTCCATAACGATATAGTACAGACCGTCATCCTCACCTACATCGTATACACTTACAATATTCGGATGTGAAAGTCCTGCCACCGACTGAGCCTCGGCTCTGAACTTCTGAACGAAGCTTGCGTCGGTAGAAAACTCCGGTTTTAAGATTTTGATAGCAACATAACGGTTAAGTCTGTGACAGAGTGCCTTGTAAACATCTGCCATTCCACCGGAACCGACCTTATCGATTATCTCATATCTGTCGCTAATGTACATTCCTGTCTTAATCATTTCTCTTCCTCATACTCTTTTAATCATCAATTTTTATAAGAACTACAGTTATATTATCTCTTCCGCCGTTCCTGTTAGCCCTCTCGATCAGAATATCCGCGGCCATATTCAAGTCATCCCTGTTTTCGTTTATTATCGCATAGATTTCATTGTCCGCAACCATATTGGACAGACCGTCCGAACACATCAGGATTATATCGCCTTTTTTCACGGGAACCCGGAACATATCCGGTATCACGACTCCTATGGCGCTGATAGCACGCGTTACCACATTTTTCTTCGGATGAAATCTGGCCTCTTCTTTTTTGATCTCACCGTTTTTCACCATCTCCATGACCAGCGAATGATCTTCCGTGATCTGACGGATATCGGTGTCAATAAGGTAAAGTCTGCTGTCACCTATGTTCAGAACATCCATTTCATTGTCCGGTGAAATGGTGGCCACCACAAACGTAGTTCCCATACCTTCAAGTTCGGGATTCTCCGTAGCCTTGATTATGAGCTGTTCGTTCGTCTCCTTTATAGCGTGCTCCAGGAAACTCAGCTTGCTCACCACATCGGGCCCCGCCTTTGTGACCAGCTCTACAAACTTCTCTACACAGAAACGCGAAGCAAAGTCCCCGGCATTATGTCCTCCCATTCCGTCGGCAACTATAAAAAGATTAGGAAGCAGTCCTTCACTTTTGGTATTCGCATAACAAAAGTCCTGATTCATCTGCCTCATAACACCTACATCAGTCTTAGCAGCTGCCTGCACCCTAACCACCTCACTTTCCTGTAAATTTCTTTTCCTCCATGTAGCTCCTTCTCAACTGACCGCATGCCGCGTCAATATTCTTTCCGAGCCCTCTTCTTATAGTAACATTTATTTTGTTTTTTTCAAGTATTTTTTTAAATCTTATAATATCCGTGTCCCTGCTTCTGGAATAATCCCTCTCTTTTACAGGATTCACAGGGATCAGGTTCACATGACAGTTCCTGCCCTTTAAGAGATTCGAAAGCTCTTTTGCACACTCCTCGGAGTCGTTTACACCGGCCATCAGGCTGTATTCAAACGTTATCCTTCTGCCAGTCCGTTCAAAGAAGTAATCACATGCCGACATGATACCTTCTATACTGTATTTGTTCGCGGACGGCATAATCTTTTTTCTCAAAGTATCGTTTGGCGCATGGAGCGATATCGCAAGGGTAAGCGCATACTTACGGTCCGCAAGTTCCCTGATCTTGTCAATGATACCGCATGTGGATACCGTGATGTTCCTTCCGCTGATGTTCAGCCCGTCTTTATCGGTCAGCATCTCATAAAATGCCGTGAAGTTGTCAAAATTATCAAAAGGTTCGCCGCTTCCCATGACCACTACATTCGAGATGCGCTTCCCCTGAAGTCTCTGCATCATGTATACCTGCTCGAGCATTTCTCCCGAAGTAAGGTCCCGTACTCTTCCACCGATGGTCGAAGCACAGAAGCTGCACCCCATCCTGCATCCCACCTGTGACGAAATACATACGGAATATCCGTGCTCATAGCTCATAAATACGCTTTCTATAATGTTTCCGTCATCGGTCGCAAACAGATATTTGAACGTCCCGTCCTCACTGTCTTCGAGGTACTTTACCGCTTCAAGGTTCTTCAGGCAAAATCTGTCTTTCAGCTTCTCTTTTAAGCCTTGCGAGATATTTGTCATCTCATCAAAGCTCTGAGCTTCTTTTTTATGCAGCCATTCGTATATTTGGCCGGCTCTGAAGCCTTTTTCACCCATGGCCTCAAGCAAAGCCTTCAGCTTTTCCAGATTGAGGGACCTGATGTCAGGCTTCTCATCACTTATTTTATCCATATCCATACACTAATTATACCCGTGAACATAATTAATTGCCGTTCATTTTACAAACCATCAGCGTTCACTCGTTATGCAATATAGTTGTTTGTTATCTCCTTGAAAACACCGAGATGAAAAATCCGTCACTTCCGTACTCACCCGGTAATATCTGTATGTAACAGTTTTCCTTTTCAGCGGGGTCAATTCCTTCCGGAAGCATACTACTTATATCAATTCCTTTTAGCCCCAGCTCATCCGTTATATATTTTACGTTCGCGGTATTTTCTTCCTTTGTTACCGTACATGTGGAAAATATCAGGAACCCTCCGGGTTTTACGTACTTTACTGCTTTCTCCAGAATACTTCTCTGAAGCTCCGCCAGTTCCTTCATCTTTTCCTTACTTATATTATACTTTATGTCGGGTTTCTTCCCTATGATGCCCAGTCCCGAACAGGGAAGGTCACACAAAACTATATCAAATGCCCCATCAAAGGATTTATTATACACCGAAGCATCGTTAATTGTCAAAGTAATATTATCAAACCCGCATCTCGTAGCATTTTCCCTGATAAGAGAAACCTTCTGTTCAGATATATCACAGGAGGTAACCTCTGCACCCAGGTCTGCCAGATATAGGCTCTTCCCGCCGGGCGCAGCACACAGGTCAAGTGCCTTTATCCGGTGAACCGTAGCACTGCCTTTATCTTCGTTCCCGTTATCCGGTGCAAAAGTTCCCGGCAGTTTCTCACATATATATCCCACGAGCGCCGAGCTCATGTCCTGCACCGTAAACAGCCCTTCCCTAAATTCCCGGCTGTCCTCAAGGCTTCCGGCTCCCGATATGCTGTAACACTTATCTAAATAAGCATTTTTTTCTATCTTTATACGACTGTTCTCTGCAGCTTCTAAACCGGTCCCATCGTTATTTTCCTTCTTTGAACCCGAACCATTACGGTCCATACGTTCTTCGAAAGACTCCAAAGAAATCTTTGAAGTATTGACTCTCACGGATACGGCATTCTCTTTTAAGAAGTACTCAAAAGCCTGTCCCGCAGCTTCCTCTCCGTACAGGGAACAAAATTCATCAACTATCCATTCGGGCATCGAATACTTAAAAGACATATTCTCTTTTTCTGTGTTCTCCAGCCCTTTCAGGATTTCTTCTTTTTTTCTGCAAATGTTTCTCAATATCCCGTTCACAAAGCCCGATAAGGATCTGAATCCTCTTTTTCCTGCCAGTTTCACAGCTTCGTCGCAGGCTGCAAAATCTGTCACTGAATCCATGAACAGTATCTGGTATATGCCGCTTCTTAAAATGTTCCTGATAACAGGTTTTTGTTTTTTTACCGGCACACTGGAAATGCTGTTTATAATGTGGTCCAGGCTGTATGCCCTTTCCACACATCCTCTGACAAGTCTGGCGGCAAAGGCCCTGTCCTTTTTATCATCTATACCATCCAGTGAATTCAAAAGAACCATATGCAGAGGCTTTTTCTCTTCCAGTATCCCTATAATATCTTCTAACGCTATATTCCTGATGTTCAATCTATAGTCCCCGTCATTCGGTAAAACTTCCGTCGGCTATTCCCGTACCCCGGATAAAATCCGACGCCTGCATCCTCTTTTTTCCTTCGAGCTGAAGTTCCAGGATCTGCAGGGGAATATCCTCAGTACCTATAAAGAACGCATTGTCTTTTATCCTGATCTGTCCGGGCTCTGCCTTTACATCATCTTCATCCGATGACAGGCATGCCTTCCAGATCTTCAGCATCTTCCCGTCCGCATAAGTATATGCTCCGGGCCATGGTATAAGACCTCTGATAAGTCTCTCAAGCTCCACAGCTTTATGATTAAAGTTCAACTTGCCCATGGATTTTTTAAGTATGCCCACATATGTGGCCTCATCACCGTTCTGCGGTATCCTTTCCGCAGTACCGGCTTCTATCAAGTCCAATGCTTTTAAGAGTACAGGACCCGAGAGCTTTCCTATCTTTTCAAACAGACTGCCCGCAGTCTCATCCGGAGCCAGTTCCACGGTTCCCTTAAGTATCATGTCTCCCGTATCTATTCCGGCATCCATATGCATTATGGTCACTCCGCTCTCGCTGTCACCGTTTATGATAGCCCATTGTATCGGAGCTGCTCCCCTGTATTTCGGAAGGAGCGATCCGTGAACATTTATGCAGCCGTGTTTCGGAAGTTCCAGAATGTTCTTCTTTAATATCTGTCCGAAAGCTACCACTACTATGGCATCGGGCTCGTAACTTTTAAGTTTATCAGCGAATTCGTCGGTAGACACCTTTTCAGGCTGCAGCACAGGTATCCCCGCCTCCAGAGCCATAGTCTTCACCGGAGAAAATGTCACTTCATTTCCTCTTTTGTTCGGTCTGTCAGGCTGTGTCACTACGGCTGCCACTTCATGCCTTGAGTCAAGTAATGACTTTAACACCTCAGCCGCTATATCGGGTGTACCCATAAATACAAGTTTCATCTGTATTCCTCTCTCTCATCGCCATTCAGCTTACTTCACGCAAAGGAAAGCTTCAGTCCTCAGTTTCGTTCAGCTTTCCTTCAACCTTAGAAGTATACAATATTCCGTCCAAATGGTCAACCTCATGTTGAATGGCCCTGGCCAGAAGTCCTTCGCCCTCGAGTTCGAACACTTTCATATTCTCGTCAAAAGCCTTTACTTTTACCTTCATGGCTCTGGTCACCACGCCGCTTTTGCCCGGAACAGAAAGACATCCCTCATCCCCTGTCTGTGAGCCTGATTTATCAATAATCTCGGGATTTATCAGGATGATGGGTGAATTGCCTTCTTCAGACACATCTATTACGACCACTCTTTTAAGTACGCCTGCCTGAACAGCGGCAAGTCCTACGCCGTTTGCGTGATACATAGTCTCCAGCATATCCTCGATCAGGATCTTTGTCTTCTCTGTCATCTCGAGAATCGGTTTTGAAATCTTCCCTAATATGGGATCTCCCTCTGTTCTAATGTTCCTAAGTGCCATTTTTATCTCCTTATAATTCAATTATTTACTTTTCACTGCGGGTTAAAATCGAGCTGTATGCTCACTTCCTTCTCACGAAGAGGCTTATCGCCCAGTTCATCCTTTATGCTGACAAGCTCCGCATAATCCGCCGATTTAAAATAATACACCATCCTGTATATATCATTTAACTTATAGACGATTGCTTTTGACGGCCCGAACAGCTTTACCTTTTTTTTGCCCAGAAGCATGTCCTTTAGCACGACCGTAAACCGTTCTGTCTCCGATAGCAGCTTTTTCTCGTCTTCCGAGAGAAGCATGATCTTCAGCATCGTCCACGAAGGCGGATAATTCATGAGCTTCCTAAAACTTATCTCTTCATCGTAAAAACTTTTGTAGTCATGCTCTGCTGCCGATGTGATGGCGTAATGTTCGGGGTTATAGGTCTGTATTACCACATCCCCCTTCATGTCTCCACGTCCGGCGCGTCCGGCAGCCTGAGACAGGAGGTCAAAAGTAATCTCCCCGCTCCTGTAGTCCGAAGAGTGCAGCGACATATCCGCCAGAAGTATCCCCACAAGAGTTACCTTATGAAAATCATGTCCCTTTACTATCATCTGCGTTCCGACCAGGATATCAGCCTCGAAATTCGCAAACTTTGACAGGATCTCATCATAGGATTCCTTCTGCCTCGTGGTATCCGAATCCATCCTGAGGACTCTCGCCGAAGGGAATTCCTTGTTCAGTATCTCCTCCACCTTCTGCGTGCCTATACCGAATGTGCTGACATACAGTGAGCCGCACTTCGGGCAATTCTTAACCATTGGCTCTTCATATCCGCAGTAGTGGCATACGAGCCTGCCGTTATTATGCAGGTTCAAAGAGACATCACAGTGCGGGCATTTAAATACAAAGCCGCAGCTCCTGCAGTTTACAAATCCTGAAAGTCCCCTCCTGTTTATGAACAGCATGATCTGTTCCTTTTTTGAGAGGCGGTCCGTCATAAGTTCTCTAAGTTTATATGAAAATATCGAACGGTTCCTGTTCTTCAGTTCTTCTCTTAAGTCGGCTATCCAGACTTTCGGGAGTTCTGCTCCTCCCGCTCTTGATTTTAATTCAAAAAGCCTGAGTCTTCCGGATTCAGCCGCACTGTAGCTTTCAAGCGAAGGCGTGGCGGATCCTAATATCACCATGGCTCCTTCGGTATCGGAGCGCCTGAATGCTACATCCCTTGTGGAATATCTCGGAGACTGTTCCGATTTGTAGCTTCCTTCATGTTCCTCATCTATTATTATGAGTCCCAGATTATCAAAAGGAGTGAAAACAGCCGACCTTGGTCCTATGACTATCTTCGTCTCTCCGTTTTTTGCACGCAGATACTGATCGTACCTTTCTCCGGCACTGAGCCTGGAATTTATAACGGATATACTGTCACCGAACCGTCTGTAGAATCTTTTTACAGTCTGGTACGTGAGGGATATCTCGGGTATCAGCATAATCACGCTTTTCCCCGAAGCTATCACTTCTTCAATGACCGCCATGTATACTTCCGTTTTGCCGCTTCCGGTGATACCGTGTATCAGGTATTTTCCGTTTTTTCCCTGCCTGTAATCAGCTATGATACTGTCAGAAACAACCTTCTGCTCATCATTCAGTTCTATCTGTAAGGACCTGTTCTTCTGTCCCGGGACCGCAGAGTCTTCACATGCCTTTCCAAGGCTACTACGGTAGGATGTCTTCGAATCTATCCTGATGATCCCGTCCTTTACCATCGAATTGATGGTGGCAGGAGCAATATTCAGCTTCTGTGTCACAAGCTCATATTTCAGTCCCGTCTCATACTCTTCGATCAGTTCTTCTATGAGCCTTACTTTTCCTGTAGCATGCCTTTTTGCGGCTTTTACCTTCTCATCCGTTAAAACATCCACGGATGCTATGGGAATTATCTGTCTTTCTACTTTATTCTTTATGATCCTTTTTACGGGTATAACGCATTTCAGCGCTTCATTGGCAGTGGACCCGAACTGCTCCTTCATCCAGAACGCGAGCCCCACCATCCTGTCATCGATATTTATCTGTTTATCACATACCGAATCTATATCTTTTATCTTTGAGACGTCTATTTTAGGTCTGTCGGAGATTTTTACCACATAACCCGTGATCTTCCTGTCGCCTTTTCCGAATGAGATATTGACCTTCGAGCCTATGCTTACCTTGCTCTGCAGTCTGTCCGGAATCCTGTACTGAAAAGTCTTGTCCAGAGCCTCGACCGAGATATCTATGATGATGTCGGCATATGAATCATGTATAATGTTTTCCGGTCCATTCATTTCCACACCTCAAGATCACAGAACTGTTCCGATTTCCTTCATGATATCTGCTATGATCTCGCGCTCATCCATATGGTATCTGACGCCTTCTATCTCCTGATAATCCTCGTTGCCTTTGCCTGCAAGAAGAATACAGTCACCCTCTTTGGCATTCTCTATAACGTATCTTATGGCGTCGCGCCTGTCAGGTATGGTAATATAGGTACCGTTTGCTCTCTTTACTCCTGTGAGGATATCTTCTATAATATCCTCCGGTTTCTCGAATCTCGGGTTATCCGAAGTCACCACGGTAAGGTCTGCCAGTTTTGATGAAACCTCTCCCATCTCGTATCTTCTGTCCTTTGAACGGTTGCCCCCGCATCCGAACAGAACCACCAGACGCTTCGGCGAATAATCCCTCAAGGTCTTTATCACACTCTCTAACGCCATGGCGTTGTGAGCATAATCTATAAGCAGCGAACATTTATCGGATATTTTGACCGGCTCGAGTCTACCTCTAACGTGAGTGCCCGAAAGTGCATCCGATATCAGTTTTGTATCAGTAGTAAAATGTGAAGCCACGGTTATGGCGCAGAGGGCATTCATAACATTGAACCTGCCGGGTATGGAAAGTGCGGCTACCCCTGGGAAATGTCCCGAATACTTAAATGTGATGCCCATGACGCCGTTATTGGTTGTAAGTGTGAGATCACCGGCTTTTTCTATAACAGAGAATCCTTGGGTATCCTTCCCGTTCAAACTATCTTCAAGTCCAAATCCTTCAAAACGGGCTCCGCAATCCTTTATCATGTTAGAGAAATGAGGATCGTCGATATTGAGAACCGCACATTTACACTGCTTAAAAAGCAGCGACTTGCAATATATGTATTCTTCAAAATCCTTGTGCTCGGCTCCACCGATATGATCCTTGGAAAGGTTCGTAAATACTGCATAATCAAAATTGATACCGTATACCCTGGACTGCTTTAAGCCCTGGGACGATACCTCCATGATGAGGACATCGCATCCTTCGTCCGCCATCTGTCTCATGTATCTCTGTATATCATAGGACTCGGGTGTAGTATTGTGAGTCTCATAAGTCTTTTCACCTATCACTATACCGATGGTACCGATGATACCGCATTTTTTGCCTGCCGCTTCCAGGATATTCCTGATCATATAGCAGGTGGTGGACTTGCCCTTCGTGCCGGTAAGTCCTATTGTGATAAGTTCCTTTGAAGGATTCCCGAACCATGCACCCGAAAGAAGCGCCAAAGCCTTACGGGTATCCGTCACCTGTACTTCTACCGCACTATCCGGTATATCAAGCGGCCTCTCGGTCACTATGACCTTTGCGCCCTTACTTACAGCCTCCTTTGCAAAATCATGGCTGTCAAAAGTAGCGCCCTTTATACATACAAATATGGAATCCTTGAGGCTTTCTGCCCTGGTGTCATATATCAGTGCATCGATTCCGATGTTTCCCTGTTCTTCCGTAATATCACTTACCAGAATATCGCCAAAATCTGCCAGCATTTCTTTTAGAAGCTTCATAAATAAGACCTCCATGCCAAAAACTCACAAAAAGGCTGCCACATCCGCAGCAGCCAATGTATCAGTGAAAATTAAAGTTTTCTGTAAAGTTCCTCATACTGCTTTGCTGAATTGTTCCACGAGAAGTCTGTCTGCATACCTCTGTCGATGAGCTTGTGCCATTCGCGCTTCTTTCCGTAAAATACGGACTTTGCATATCTGATGGTGGCCAGCATCTCATGAGCATTGTAGTTGCAGAAACTGAAACCTGTTCCGGAATTCTCGTATTCATTATAAGGAATAACAGTATCCTTCAGTCCTCCGGTCTCCCTGACAATCGGTACAGTACCGTATCTCAGGCTCATCAGCTGACTGAGTCCGCAGGGCTCAAACAGTGAAGGCATAAGATATGCGTCAGCAGAAGCATAAATCCTGTGAGAACGTTCATTTGAATAATAAATATTGGCTGAAACCCTGTCAGGATACTTCCATGCGAAATGTCTGAAGAGATTCTCGTACTTCGGATCTCCTGTTCCCAAAACTACAAACTGGGTATCCTCTGCACATATCTCCTCTATAACACAGTCCACAAGGTCAAGACCCTTCTGGTCCGTCAGACGTGAGCAGATACCTATCATGAACTTGTCGGGATTCTCTTCGAGACCTAATTCCTTCTGAAGAGCCAGCTTGTTCTTTACCTTCTCGACACGATAGTTCATAGCGTTGAAGTTGTTCACGATGTGAGGATCCGTATCGGGATTATAATCATCATAATCAAGTCCGTTCACTATACCGCACAGGCAGTTGGAACGTGCACGCATAAGCCCGTCGAGACCTTCGCCGTAAAAAGGCATCTTGATCTCTTCGGCATATGTGGTACTAACAGTAGTCACATAATCGGAATATACGATACCGCCTTTAAGGTAGTTAGCATCGCCCTTGTATTCGAGTTTGTCGGGAGTAAAGTAATAATCCGACAGACCTGTGATCTCTTTTACCACCTTTTTATCCCAGATACCCTGGAACTTTAAGTTGTGGATGGTCATGATGGTCTTTATACCCCAGTAGAAATCATTGCTCTGGAAATTGTCATGAAGATATACAGGGATCAGACCTGTCTGCCAGTCATGGCAGTGTATGATCTGGGGCCTGAATCCGATAACGGGAAGTGCCGAAAGCACCGCTCTGCAGAAGAATGCAAACTTCTCGATATCCTCATATATATTCCCGTAAGGAGCAAATCCCTGGAAATAAAACTCATTATCTATAAAATAATACTTGATGCCGTCATACTCAGCCTCAAAGATACCGACATACTGTCTTCTCCAGTTGAGGTCCATATAGAAGTGAGTAATATACTTCATCTTCGCCTTAAGCTCTTCTTTGATACAAGTGTACTTCGGAAGTATAACCCTCACGTCAAATTCATCTTTATTCAGATACTTGGGCAGTGAACCGATAACATCAGCCAGACCGCCGGTTTTTATAAAAGGCACTCCTTCGGATGCAGCAAATAAAATGTTCTTCATGTTTTTTGTCCTCCGTCTTTGTATCTATTCTAACAGATTCGTATAGTTTTCTAATCTCTGTATGTGTTCAGGTTCCGTAAATACAGTTCTCATTTCTTACGAATTTCCTTCTTTCTTTCGTCAGCCAGCTTCTTCATCTCTTCGACAGATTCATATACCTTCTCGGTAAGTTCCGCACCGCCTATGAGTCTCGCGAGTTCATCCCGTATCTCTTTGTCATTAAGAGCATGGATGCCTGTTCTGGTCCTGCCGTTTTCCACCTGCTTTATGATCTCATAATGGCTGTCCGCCATGGATGCTATCTGAGCCAGATGAGTGATGCAGATGACCTGATGCTCTGTAGCTATCTTTGACAGC
>JAEEKN010000038.1 GCA_016282435.1 Lachnospiraceae bacterium
CATCTTGCATTTCAAAATATAATATCTGATTTTCAACTATATTCTGCAGCAAAGAACACTCAAATATCTGATTCTCACCGTCCCAATTGCAGTATCTTGAAAGAATGATATTTTCAAATTCTTCACGTCCAACACGAGCATTGTATATTTCATATTGCTCCAAATCCTTATGAAATCCGGGTATATCCGTGAGTATCTGTGTGTAACATATTACCATGTGATCATCTTCCGCATGGCTTTTTTCTTCTATCTCGCTTCGTATGGGTGCATATTTTTCAAGTATCTCCTGATACTTTTCTTTTCCGACATAAGCACACCATGCAAGCTCTACAGGATTGTAATCACCCTCTCGAAATATCTTGTGGTCCGGTTTCATCTCAGACAGCCTTCCCACAAGTGTGCTTTTTCCTGCACCCTGTATTCCTTCAATAAAATAATTCATATTTTCTTCCTTTAGTTATTTAATAATTTTTCTTATCTGCTCTTCAGATGTGCCTGGCAGAATTTGTTTAAGATGACCCATAAGCCTTTCAAACGACTCATCAGGAGTACGTTTGTAAACTTCATTCCTGAATTCATCTTCCCATAATTTCTCAGGAGTCGAATACTCGGCTATACCCCAGCCATACTCATTACCCTGTTTATCCTTGGCATGGGTAAAATCACTGATCACAACATAACCTTGTTTCTGAAGCCGCAGAATAGAACTGTCAAACCCTTTTCTGCCACCTTTTCGGTAGTTTCCAAGAGATTTCAATGGTTTGGAAAGGACCGGAGCATTTTCATCAATCAATTCATACAGGTATTTATCATCTCGCGAAGCAAGTCCGTCATCATATCTCGCATCAAAATCATACCCGTCCCTACGGTAATTGGCAAAATCGGGAAACCATTTTCTGCTTATATATACAGCCTTGTTAAACATAAACTTTCCGTATGCACATTTTGATTTCCTTATTACCGGTCCTTTCCATTCCCATGCTTCCCATGGGTCGGAGCCATAATACCAACAATTGTCTGCAATATGTTCCTCTAAAGAAAATCCTTTAATCTCATTTGCAAAAAAAGGAACAATTCCAAGATCTTCTATTGCCTTTATCAATTCTTTCTCTGAACCGATTTTAAAATGTTCAAAATAGTTTTTGTATCTCATCTTTTCATAGTCTCCCTCGACCCAATCACTGGTACGGTTCTGTGATTGATTTCTGGTCTACTTTATCCCGCTAACCGATTTCAGTCCATCAGATGTTAAACGATATATTTTGTCACATACCTCATCCAAATACTTTCTATCATGAGACACACTGATGATAGCTCCCGGGAATTCTTTTAACATTTTCCGGATCACCGGACCGGAAAGTGGTGAAAAGTTACGCGTAGGCTCATCCAGTATCAGCACATTAGCTCCGGACATACTTAGTTTCAAAAGTAACACCTTAGCTTTCTGCCCCCCTGAAAGCTCCCGTATCGGATGGTCCATTTCATCTGCCGTATATTTCAGTGCACCGAGATATGTACGTATTTGGGTCCTGTCTTCCTTTCCTCCAAGCACCTTCCTGTTATACACATCTGCGTTCGCCCCCTGTTCATTTTCTTTACGGTTCATGATCAAGGCTTCTTCAAGATAATCCACCGGAGTCTCATCGAGGTCCAGCAGCACATCATAGTTCTGGGGCATATACTGAGCCTTTAAATCCGGCCTTGACAGTAAATCTTCAGCCATTTTTGAAATCAGTGTAGTCTTTCCACAACCGTTGGTTCCGACTATTGCTATCTTCTCAGAACCTCGTATTTTAAGTACAATATTTTCCGCCAGTACCCTGCTGCCATCACCTGTCTTAAGCTTAGGACTCTCATATTCCAGTACCCATTTCCCTGAAGGTATACTACTGTCCTTATCTCCCAGTTTAAAGAATATTGCTTCCTCCTGCTCGGGCATCTCGGTCATATCTTCATCTTCACGCTCGAAACGCTTCTCCATAGACTTAACGTTCTTCATTTTCTTCTTTAAGAGCCTTCCGATGGCATCACGTTCCGCATGTGAAATATTATCAAGGCTGGCTCCCACGCTCTGTTCAAGTTTACGCAGCTTCTCATCTCTGATCTTCTTCTCCCTGCGTTCACCAAGAGCTATCTGTTCCTGCTTTTTAAACTGCTGAAGCCTTTCTTCCACATACTGCCTGTACGGAATATTGGCTACAGTATGTCTGCACATGGTCTTCCTTCGGATCTGCTCAAAATGTATCACACGGTTTGCGGTATTTTCTATCAGTGTCTCGTCATGTGATATAAAGAGTACCGCATGCTCCCACGAATTTATAAGCTTTTCCATAAGCTCTAAGGTCTCGATATCAATATCATTTGAGGGTTCGTCAAGCAGCAAAATGGTAGGATCGTCTATAAGTATCCTCATCATCTGGGCCTTTACTCTCTCTCCGCCGGAAAGTGTCTGCATTGTCTGTTCCCTGTAGTAAAACTCCGGTTCTACATGAAAATCATTTGTAAGTTTTGAGAGCTCCTTGGGAGTTTTATCAAGAAAGCCGGAAGCCTCCATAAAATACTCACATACAGTTTTTCCCTTTTCCTGCTCCGGAAGTTCCTGAGGCAGATACCCAAGTCTCTCGCCGTTTATCACTTTCTCTCCGGAAAATTCAATATAATCCTCTACCAGTTCCGGATCGTATATCCACTTCATAAGAGTGGACTTTCCGTTTCCTTCCTCACCTATCATAACAGCTCTGTCGCCGTCATTCAAAACAAGTGAGAAACCGTCTAAAATAGTTCTTAAATCC
>JAEEKN010000378.1 GCA_016282435.1 Lachnospiraceae bacterium
AGTACTTGTTCTGCCATAGTATCACCTCCATATTTCATATACATTTCATATAAATATCATACAAATGTATTTGTTTGTATTATCATAACATATATTAAATCAAAAATCAAGCTGACTAAAGAAAAAAGAGGAAGTTCTGATCTGTTCAGAACTTCCTCTCAGACTGAAGACAAACGCGGTTTTGAAAAAATCAGATTTCAAAACTGCGTTCTTTTTTATGCATAACACTCTTTTTCTGCAAAAAACGATAATAATTGTTTACAGCAATTCATAAACAGGCCCATCTTGTCCTTGTCTGACCTACGTTTTTGTGATATACTATAGGAACATCAATTAATGTTTTTTATGTTACCTAAACCGGAGGTTCAATATGAAAAAGACAAAACGAATCCTATCCATCCTTTTGAGCGTGATGCTGGTGATCTGCGCTACATATGTCATTCCGGCTCAGCCCGCAGCTGCATACAGTGTCAAAGCAGAAAAACTCACTCTTTCAACCACCACCAAGGAACTCGTGAAAGGTCAGACCATTACGCTCACAGTCTCCGCTGTCAAACCGACAAACGCATCAAAGGACGTCACATGGAAGACATCGGACAGCTCGGTAGCTACCGTAAATGAAAAAGGAGTTGTCAAGGCAAAAAAGGCAGGCGAGGCAACCATCACCGCTGTTTCAAAAACCAATGAAAAGGTAAAAGCGACCTGCAAGATCACGGTCCTGAAGATCAAGATAGCCAAACTCCGCCTCGAAGAAGTATCCGGAACATTCGAATGTGGGAAGGAACTAATGCAAGAGAAGTGGAAAGAGATATATCCTTATTGGTGTAAATATATCGGCATACCCGAGAAGATTACCAAAAAAGGCATGACAGTATCCTGGGATGACGCGGTAAATAGCGCCAATCTCGTTGAATTCAGTGCAGAGACCAATACCATATATGTCGGACCCTTGCCGCATCATAACAACTTTGACGATTTCAACCACTATGATTATGAGCCTTTTGTTATGCAGGTAATGCATGAGGCGGCACATCTGTTCAATCAGCAGGGAACAGATATTGTAAATTTTAGCATGGGCCAGTGGGTCTGGGAGGCGTCAGCTACGGTTGCTGAGAGTCTTCTTTATGCTGATTTCTATGGAGAATACAATCGCATTAGTGAAGACGGGTTTGATCTGCTCGACCTACTTGGTCCCGATGCGATAAACGGTGTTCTCAGGCATGGAAACAAATACAACAGAACTATTGTTGATGATGCAGCCAGAAGCGCATTTTATTACATGGCCACTGTTCTGTCTACAAAGGGAACATATGATTATTGGAGAAAGGTCTACAATCTCCGAATGGAAGACTATAAAAAAACCGGAAACAATCTTCTGGGATGGGATGATTTCTCGAGAATGCTCGATCAGGCATCGGGTAAAAAGAAAATCGACGGTATGAGCGCATCTGAGTGGTTAAAATCCCGGGCAGTTTCAAACAACGACGGAAAGACCGGAAATTATCTGATTGTCTATTCACAACGTCCGATTGACGAACGACCTGTGTTAAATTTTGCAGCATGGAACCGTTATATAGATGACCGGGGAGATAAAAATGAAAAAGCACTTGTCGGAACGAAGGTTAATTACAAAATTGAAACGGGAGCCGGTAAGACCATATACACAGATGCAGTAACCATCTCTGATAATGGATGCGCGCAAGTTCAAAACATAGATCTCTCTAAAGCAAATCTAAAAGACTACACTGCTCTGAAGGTTACGGCCGAAGCTAAAATCAACAAAAAGACAGTAACTGTCACAAATTACCACGTATACAGGAAGGGAAGAAAAAACGAGGGAGATACTACCGTTCTCATACTTCTTGATAAAAACGGAAATATCGTGACCAATGCAAAGGCAGCTGACTTCAAGATTTCCGGTGCTTCATCTGTAAACAAGGACACTATGTCACTGGGAACGGTTGTCATAAAGGGTGAACCCGGTACTACATACACGATTGAGTATAATAACAAGACATATAAGATATCCCAACCTGAATGTCGAAGAATATATCCGATAACTCTATAATATAGCGAAAAAAAGCGGAAACGTTCATAACTCAACGTTTCCGCTTTTTGGGGCATAAAAATAAGCGTGAGACGGGGATTGAAGTCGGGATAGCCCCACAAACCCAATAAAATTCAGGTGGAAGCTTCATACATTATCAACGGGGATACGAAGCATGGCACCACCTCCTCACTTTTCTTTTCTGATCAATAAAAAAAGCCAAAAGACAACCGATGCGTCTCTTGGCTTTTATATATGCTCTATTTTGTGCATATCTCTACACACATCTCATTCTTATTGAAGCTAACCCCGTACGCACAAAAACAAATCCTGCTTCAACCCTATATTTACCTTAACCCCATGATTATATTTACATAATCCTGGCGTTGATCTACCACTGCATAGACCGTAACTATTTTTCTTTCTTCATTTATCGAACCTTAAAACGTCCTACTTTATATATTGGCTCATTAATGCCCTTTCTGACATTGTATATAAGCGTATTTCCGTCAGATGAGATTCCGTAGATTATACCGTTGTTACGTTCTTCCTGGGTCATGCCGTATACTTGCTCGTCTTCGCCGTCTTCCAC
>JAEEKN010000379.1 GCA_016282435.1 Lachnospiraceae bacterium
CGGGACTACATAAAATCCGTTATGCGCCCCATCAAGGTCTGTATCGATAGGTATCATATCCAGTTCTGTTTCAGGCTTGTATGCATTATTTTCGGGTTCTTCTGTTTCAGCCTTATTTACAGGCTCTTCTGTTCCGCTACTGCTATGCCTCTTTTGTTCGATATCTTTATAATCTGTCGGTAACCCTATAGTCTTACATACGTTATCAAACATTTCCGAAAGATCATCTGTTCCCGAAAGTGAAACAATGTTAAACATAAGTTTATAATTATATGCATTTGGAAATGCTATAGTTATCGCATCATATTTGTCCGTAGAAGCAAATCGTATATCAGCACTTACATTCTTTTTTTCTTCATCATTTCCAACTTTAAAAGAAACCGAAATAACATCCCCGGCGTCTTCTTCAGGCCATGCACTGGACCTTATTTTGCAGAAAAGATTAATGCAATAATCAATATGACCCGATTCCAAAGTATAGGAATTCATAAGGCTGATATGCTCCGGTTCTCCGTCACTTCCTCCCATAAATTCCGCCCGGTAAGTTTCATTTTTCGTTGTTGCGGCCAACCAATCTGCGCTTTCAAGCGGATTCCACGGTGTCACGCCGATATACTCGACAGTTTCCTCCCATGTAGAAAATGTTTCCATGCATGCGCCTGAGATATGACTCGAAGTCCACCGCTCTATATCATCCATTTCATCAAGCCTCTTATAATCTTCCACGATAGAATCACCGATGTTTTGTGAGAAATCCAAATACTCAGTCTCAAGTGCCTCTATCAGGTTTTGTTGCTGCATGTCCCTTAATTCCGATCCTTTTTCCGATTGTTGCTGCTGATCCTTTTTTTCCGATTCACTTCCCGATGCTTTTACAAAAAAGAATATCGTAAGTCCTACTCCTGCTGCCAAAATTACTGCAAGTGATATCCATAAAGATTTCTTTTTATAATTTACAACACTCTCTATTCTGTCTTTGATCTTCTCTTCCCCAAAAGATACCAAACCGGCTTCCTTATGACTGTATTTTATAGTATTGTCCAACAGAACTTGCGCATAATCCGCCCTGTATGTCCCACTTTTTTCCGCTATAACACTCTCATCGCATGCCAGTTCGACATCCCTGCCAAACAGGATATATGCTGCCCATACCCAAGGTACGAACCAATAAACAGAAAGTAAAAGATATGCAAACAGCTTCGTGATATTATCTTTTCTCCTGATATGCGCTCTTTCATGTGCGAGCACGTAATCAAGCTGTTTGTTTCCGATCAAAGCAGAAACATATATCCTGGGGCTTAATACACCAAAGACGAAGGCTGAACTTATTGCTTCACCGGAATATACGTTATCATACGGTGAGATAAGGACTGCACTTTTAAGTTTTCTCCTTACCTTAACATAACGTCTGATCATAAGCAGAATAAAAACTGCTACTCCCAAAAGCCAGATATAACCTAAAACAGAAAAAACATATGCAATGCTTTTCGTATCTGTACTTTTTGTCGTAACAGAGCTGTCTTTGTTTTCCGCAGAGATATTCTTTGAGGTCTGCGGATCATTTGTTTCTGTTACTCTGTTCTCCCATAATTCCGGATCTGCACTGATTTCGCTGCTTGTTTTAACATTTTGTGTAACTCTGTTATTTTCCGTAACGTATTTACTTACTTCCGGTACCGATACCGGAGCCTTATTATTTAGCAGAGTATCAACATCTGCTATATCTTTTCCTTCATTTTCAACATTAAAAGTATTTTCAAAACTATTTATCAGTGAAATATCAGGTAACAGAGCTATGCTGCTCTCTATCTGAAAAGGGATCATCAGCCTTATGGCCACAAAAATCCACAGAGCACACAACACTTTCCTTGATGCTCTTTTCTTAAATGCTATTCTTAATAAAACTATAATAAGGATTATCCCAAGTGAATAGATCCCCGTCTGCAATACAGCAGAAAAAATCCGATCCATAATATCCTCCTGTCTGTATACTAAACCTACTGTGCTCTTAAGTTATCTATCATAGTCTGAAGCTCTTCGATATCTTTATCCGAAAGTTTCCCTTTTCTGATAAATGCTGCTAAAAAATCAGGACAGGAACCGTCAAACTTGTTCTCCAAAAGTTCTTCTATTTCCGCTTCCCTGGCTTCATCCTCTTTTACCAGAGAAGTTACCGTGGAGTTTTCATTCTTTATCACGCCTCTTTCAGACAAACGTTTGATCACCGTATATGTAGTAGAATTCTTCCAGCCCAGCTCTTCCGCACAAAGCTTGGAAAGAGAACCGCTTTTTATAGGTTCATGTTTCCATACAATCTTGCAGAAACGATATTCGCTTTCAAATATTTTGGGTATTCCCATATGATCAATCTCCTTGTCTAATCTGTTAGACATGATTATATTACCGATCTCATCTTTTGTCAAGCTTTTTTTGTCTAATTCGATAGATATAGTAATATTATAAAAGACCCTTACATAATATAAGAGCCTTTTATTATTTCCCATAATACTTGAAGCACAACATTGTGATATCATCAAACTGAGGAGCATCCTCCACGAAATCATTGATGGCGTCATTTACATTTTCGATATGGTTCCCAGATACAGTTTCAGATTATCCGGTCTGTTTTCAGGCATTGAATTCCATGCGGCCAGATATGTATCATTAACGGCTTCCTGACTGTCTTTCTTATCATTAAGTATATTATATGACATCTTCATCAAGTAAATTTCATACTTTAACTTCGTCTGTTCGATTGCTTTCTCTTCCCGAGCCCAGTACAGCCCTACGATTTCTTTATCAGTCATTTTATCCCCTTTCAAATGCTCCTATATATATAGTCGTAAAAAGACTGGAAAGGTTACACAATATGTTAAAAACAGTTATTTTTAGTTGAATGCCAAACTAACTTCTGGTTTGAACTCGGTCATTCTGTTTTGCCAGACTTATTTCTGGTTTGGCTATTTTTCTGCATTTTTCCAGTTGTTTTTTCACGTTTTTGGGGATATAATTAAGAAAAATGCATGGATTTTTGAGTATACGAAATCAGCCCCCAGAA
>JAEEKN010000380.1 GCA_016282435.1 Lachnospiraceae bacterium
CATACCGCGGGAGCTTCTGCTGTAGATAATAAGTACAGAAGAGATCCGGGAGACGATACCTGCACCGTGATAGCATCTACCGCCAGCCCTTATAAGTTCACCAGGGCGGTACTCAACTCCATAGATCCTTCTTATGATAAAAAAGATGATTTTGAACTGTTCGACGAACTGAACAAGCTCTCAAATGTAGCCATACCTCAGGCTATCAAGGACATCCTGGAAGCACCGGTACTTCATGACACTGTATGCGAGAAGGATGGACTTGAGAAAGAAGTTGAGAGAATATATAACCTATAAGTTATAAACCCACTTATAATACATTAACTATATAAATGTTATAGAAACTAATTTTACCGGGCGGAACAGTGCCCGGTTTTTCTATTTGTGTCAGATTTCACAAAAATGTCACAAACTTGTTAAAAAAGTGACAAAGCCCCATGTTTTAATGGTTCCATAGCTGATTATCTACTGGAAATTGGCTAATTGTTCATTAACGGGGGGAAAAAGTACTTGAACTTTTCAAAAGTTAGTGGTACAATCAATCCGTTATTGGAATGATTTGCTATGTGTGAGTATGCAGCATGTGGCATATCGACAACCATCACACTATTTCTAAGGAGGAAAAAAAGAACATGAAGAAATTCTTCAAGGCTCTTGCTCTCGTCCTTGCACTTACTCTTGTGATTGGTACTATCCCTGCTTCTGCAGCTATTAACTTTGAGCTTAAGCAGAAGAGCAAGATCATCTACATTGATGGTTCAAAGGGTACCAAGAAAGACGCTGACGGCAACGTCGTAAAGTGCAAGACTGTGAACAAGTACACAGTAACAAAGCTGATCAAAGGTTTTGACGCTGACACAATGGACGTTAAGATCACAACAGCTGACAAGACAATTGCGTCAAAGAACAACAAGTACGACCGTGTATATGCAAAGGGCATAGGCACAACAACCGCAACAATCAAGATTTACTACAAGGATGATCTGAAGTCAGACATCGGAACTCTTAAACTTAAAGTTAAGGTTAAGAAGAACGCTACAGATCTTCCTTACTACGTAGCAGATGCAGATCTCAATCTTATTGATGTTGATGCAGACTACGTATTCGCTTGCAACACTGACTACTATATCGTACTTAACCGTTACGCTTACTTAGATCCTACAGATCTTACTAAGAAGGTAAAGGTTGATACCGATAAGCGTGCACTTACCGGTAAAGAGGACGAAGTTGATATCGTAGCTGGCGGCAAGGCTGGTAACATTTTCAAGGTTAACTTCAAGAAGGCAGGCAATATCACTCTTAAGGCTTCTGCTTATCAGTCAGCTAAGTTTGATCAGCCTACAGTTGAGAAGGAAATCACCGTTAAGGCTGGTTACACTGCTTTAGCAGTAGCTCAGTCTTCACTTAACAAGGCAGTTGTTACATTTGCTCAGCCCGTAGCTAAGGGAAATCTTGCAAATGATAACTTCAAGCTTTACACCAAGGTTGCTGATACCGAGAGAACAGAGTCTACTGTAAAGGGTATCACATATGATGAGACTGAAAAAGAGAAAGTATATGTAGAGTTCAACTCTAACTTTGCAGCTGACAAGGAATACTTCGTAAGCTACAACGGCGTAGAAGTAGGAAGCTTCAAGGCTATCAAGGTTACTGCTGATTCAGTTAAGTTCATCGAGCTCGTTCCTAATCAGGAATTCGAAGTAAATACTACCGGAACTCTTAAGTTCATCCTCTTCGATGAGAATAAGATTGATATCACATCAGCTTATCCTAACGGTGTTCTTAACGGAACTATCGAAGCTAAGCTTGCTGACACAGCTGATACCACAAGCAATATCTGGGGAACAGATATCGTTCTTGGCAAGGTAGACACAAGCTATGATGTAAACATTTCTTACTCATGGTATGATTCAACAGGTATCGCTCAGAAGGTTGAAGGTACCGGCGTTGTTAGATGTATCCCTAAGAAGGTTTGGGAGCAGGTATCTTTCAACGGTGCTATTACAAAGGGCGTTTCAGAGCGTATCTTTAAGGACAATGCTATCAATGCTAAGTGTGTAACTGTTAAGCATTTTGCGCTTGGTGATGCTGATCTTCAGCTTCAGGCAGCAGTTGGTTTTGCTCTTAAGGGAACCACAAAGTATGATATAATTGATGATAATGGTTATACCATTAACACTACTGAGCCTTATGCTTATACAAGCTACAGAGCAGAAGCTGGTAACCCTAACGTTGCTATGGTAACTACTGGTAACAAGGTTCATGCTACAGGCGAAGGTACTACAGATATCGTTATCTATGGTACAAAGGTTGATGCAAACGGAAATTATATTGAAGAAGTAGTTGGTTCTATACCTGTAAAGGTAGAGCCTGCTAGAAAGGTTACCCAGTTCAAGGTTAACCCTTCAAAGACAACTCTTAACCAGGCTTATGCATCTGATTCTATCGGATTTGATCTTGTAGTTCTTGATCAGTACGGTGAGGAATTAGATGGCAAGAAGGTTACTATCAAGCAGATATATGCTGCTAACTATGATGGACCTAAGGTAGCTGGTGCATATGGTGATAATAGCTTAGTAGTTTACTCAAGCTCTAACACCAATGTTAAGGAATACACACTTGCTCAGGGCAATATCGAACAGAAGATTAAGGATAGCAAGGTTGTATCAGCTACTCTTGTTCTTGAGTTCGAGTGTGAGGGCTTAAAGTACAGAGTATCTAATATTGACTGTGGTTATGCTGCTAAGGCAGACAGACAGCAGATCAACCTTAGTGCAGCAGAACTTAAGACTGGTATTGTTACAAAGACAGAAAGCACTTTTGATGATAATGGCGATTGGACATTCTCTAGAAAGTCAATAACTGTATCACTTAACGGATTAGCACAGAATAAGTATGCTGTAACTGGTGCTGCTGTATCATATGTTGAAAAGGCTGAGGTAATCAAGGATACTTCTGCTACTGAAAACTTCTACAGATATACTGTAAAGAAGGACGGAGTTCTTGTTAAGGGAGCAGATATTAAGAATTTCTACGGAAATCAGTTCAATAACGTTATGGCTGAGGGTTACAATATTGTTGTTTCTGGTTCTGCAGTTTCACTTGTAGCATCAGGTGCTGCAGTTAAGATGGCAGCTGGTACCTATACTATTGACCTTTATGAGTACAGAATTACTACCGGTAACGATGGAAAGAAGATTGCTACTCCTTACCTTGTAGATTCTAAGAACTTCAAGGTAGTTGATGATCAGGTTGGTCTTACATTCACTGCAAAGACTATCGAAGGTCTTGGTGATGTAACTCTTAATGAGGCAACTCTCCGTGGCTGCTTCGAGTTCAAGTTCAATGGTGCTGTTGTTACTGATGTAGCTCTTGATTACACTGTAACAGGCGATGGAACTCAGGCTCGTGTAGCTAAAGCTACATACACTATCAAGAACGTTGACCTTGGTGAATTCAAGGTATCTACAAATGTTGGTGTAGTAGTTAGAAAGTAATTTCTAATCTAAAGGACTAAAAAGAAGAGGTTTCCGAAAGGGAACCTCTTTTTATTGCGTTACCATTGAGAAAATCAATTTTGACTACCAAAAATAAGAAGGCCACAGGAATCCCTGTGGCTCGTTGCTTGGAGAAATACAAGCAGCTATAGTAAACTGATTTGATTATATATAATAGACCACATTATCCTTTTTCTTCATGGGAAGTCCGTCTGCAGAGGGATATCCAAATGCGGCAGCTGCCCACACGGTATGTTTCTCAGGTATTCCGTACCTGTCAAGCAGGCTCTTTACGGGCTCCTTGTCCCTTAATGTCATCAGAGGATTGAGCCATACCGAACCGAGCCCCAGGGACAAAGCCGCAAGCATCATGTTCTCCACGGCGCATGAAGCATCCTGACATCCGTCTGCGTTTCTCGAATCGTTTGATACCAGAACGATAGCTTTGGGATTCTCAAATCCGAAGAAACCTGTCTTATTGATTTTTGCAGTTTCAGCAGTTTTTTCCTTCAGCTCCTCTATATCTTCCTTTTTGGTCAGGACCGTAAATCTCCACGTCTGAAGATTCTTGCCGCTCGGCGCGTGATAGCCACATTTTATGATAAGTTTCAAAACCTCAGGATCTATCTCCTGATCCGTAAACTTTCTGACACTTCTTCGCGAGAGAATATTGTCTATGACTGGCGTCATGAGGTCAGAACTACTCCTGTTGTCCCACATTTTACGCAGCTCATTACGGTTTATCTTCTGCATTCTGTTCCTCGGAAGAGCTTCTATCTTTACAAACTTCTGCGGAATCTTGTATTTCTCCATGCAACAGGCCAGATAGCTCTTAAACTCTTCCTCATTGTATGAACCGGTAGTCACTATGAACAATACCGGAATCTGTCCCAACATTCCTTCTGTATCTTCTGCACCGATGCAAGCACATTCATGTATACCGTGATACTGCCCGGCAAGATTCTCGACCTCTATCGGAGATACCTTGTCTCCGCCTACGTTTATGATGTCGTCTGCTCGCCCCAGCATAAATATATAGCCATCTTTTAAGTATGCAAGATCTCCGGTAAATACCCAGCCATCTCTTAACGCATCGGCCGTTTTTTCAGGTTCGTTCCAATACCCTGACATCTGCATAGCACCTCGAAGAGCCATACGTCCGGGATGCGCCTCATCACTATCTATGGAATTTCCTTCCGGATCTACGAATTTTACTTCTACTTTACCTTTTAGCGGTATCCCGAGAGCTCCTATATATTCTTCCTTTTTCACTACATCGCAGACATCACAGAATATGGCTCCTCCTGTTTCGGAACTTCCCCATACATTATATATGGCTACACCCTGAAGAAGCTCAGTGATATCACGCCTCTGCCTGATAGAAAGAGAGCCCGCACCAAATTCGATGTACCTTAAACAACCGAGTACTCTCGTAAAATCATCCTGCATCTGGGAACGCATGACCTCATAAGATGTAGGTACACATGCCATGGCGGTGCAGTTGAATTTTGTGATATTATTCTCGGCTTCTTTTGCAAATGTAAATCCATTCTGAAGAACCACAGTAGCTCCGATATAGAGATAGGCTCTTAATACTCTTAATGCATAGGAGTGATTGAGCGGCAGCGGTAAAAGGACTATGTCGTCCTCATGGATACCTATTCCCTCTATGGTATTTGATAGGATGTTGAAAACAGCCTTATAACTCAACATAACCCCTTTGGGTTTTGAAGTGGTCCCTGTGGTGAAGAGAAGTTCAGCCAGCTGGTCTTCTTCCGGTATTTCGTATTTAATCAGTGCTTCTTTTTCTTCATTATCCTTATCTTCAGTACTTGTTTCTTCGCTGTTATTATGTTCACCAAGAATAACCGCCAGGTCTTTATAGCTCAATTTGTTTACAGTGTTGTCTTCTAGTTTGCTCAGTTTGTCTGTTACGATGAGAGTACTGCCGGACTCTCTGTATACCAGGAGCATATTGTCCTCGGTACTGCTTTTGTCCAGGAATACCGGAATACATCCCATATATTCTATCGCCAGATATGTCACAACAAATAAAGGCTTTGAAACAGCTGATAAACTGATCCTGTCCCCCTTTTTAGCACCGTTTTCTTGTAAAACTTCCGCAGTTCTTTTTATATTCGTGTTTAATTCGGCGTATGTCAGTATTTCGTTTTTAAAAGCAACAGCCCTTTTATCGGGCTGCGTCTTTGAGAGTTCTTCTATACGCCTTACAAGTGTATCAAACAATTTGGCTACCTGCCTCTCATATTTGTAATAATGTAGTCGTCTTACTTTAGTATACTATGCTACGATATTTCCTCAGATTACTCGTTCTGTAATCTCTCTACCATAGCTGCAAGTCCCTTGATGGAGTTGAAATTCTCCTCTATGATCTCCTCGTAAGGAATCTCAATATCAAACTCCATATTAAGTGTAGAGATGATGCTAACGATTGTCAGCGAATCCAGTATACCATCATCTACCAATGCATCCGATGCAGTGAAATCAATCTGTGGGAACTCACTTGATAAAACTTCTAAAACTTTTTCTTCCATTTTAATCCTCCATTAAATAGCAGTATTTATAAATTTCGTACAAAGTCAATGTCACCTCAAAAACATCTTCAGTGTTTCTTTAGATAACAAAACGATGCTACGCATCTCCTTTATTATATTATATAATTAACAGGAGGTAAATGCAATAAAAAGTTCTTGATTTGGATACAAAAAAAGAAGAGTCCCTTAAAGACTCTTCCGGTACAGGGGCAGTAGGATTCGAACCCACGACCTGCGGTTTTGGAGACCGTTATTCTACCAGCTGAACTATACCCCTAGAAACAAGCACTTATGTATAATACTACAAAAAATGCCTGTTGTCAACAAAAATTTTAAAAATCTCTGTAAAGGAAATCTCCGGTATTTAATCCGGCCCCATACATACCATATATCAGGATGATAAATATGGCGGCATATACCACGGCCCATCTGAATACGAGGTTCTGCTCCTCCAGCTTTTCGCGGACCTTAAATCTTTCCTGCATCATGCTGACAGCCCATACAATAAGAATGGAAACAAATACTATCACGTAATCATAGGTATCAAGCCCTGTATTGCTAAAGATGCTGCCGCTGTACAATACCCAGGGATTGTTGTGTGTCCAAATATGTCCCAGGATGTTGAGGCCGTCTTTTAAGCCGTCAGAGATGAAGAATACACGTCCTATACAGCATAGGATAAAGGTTCTGGTCATCTGGAACAGACGGAAACTGAAGCAGTCCCGTTTTATCTTAAGCTTATCACATCCTTTGTTTATCAGCGGTCCGAATGCCATACCGAGGGCTATGAGTACGCCGTGATATAATCCCCAGGCTATGTATTTCCATGAAGCGCCGTGCCAGAAGCCTGTCAGGAACCATACGACCATGATGGGGATGATGCCTGTGATGATACGACCTGCCTCAGCACCCCAGGATTTCCTGAGTTTACGGTTCAGATTCTGGAACCATCCGGCGGTCGATATCGGGAAAAATACATAGTCCTTGAACCATGTACCTAGGGATACATGCCATCTTCTCCAGAACTCCGGTATTGTCTTTGAAAAATAAGGATGGTCAAAGTTCTTCGACAGCTCTATGCCGAACATCTTTGCAATACCGGTGATGATGTCCATGCAACCCGAAAAGTCGGCGTATATCTGGATGGAATACAGAACGATTGCCAGGATCAGTTCATATCTTCCAAACTTGCTCCAGTCATCAAATATTACGTTCTCGACCATTACAGCTATACGGTCAGCCAGAACCAGCTTCTTGAACAGACCGTACAACATTAGCTCAAAACCGAATTTTATGTTTTTGAATTCAAACTTGTGCTCTGCAGTCAGCTGTCCGGCCAGATCCTTGTATCTTGCGATGGGACCCTGAACTATTTGAGGGAAGAAAGATATAAACAGAGCATATTTTAACGGGTTCTTCTCTGCAGTTACTTTTTCATTGTATACATCCATGATATATCCTATGGACTGGAATGTATAAAACGAGATTCCGAGAGGAAGAATGATATTGATCTTGGGTTTCTTAAACGAAAAACCTAAAAGTTTCGACAGGTTTTTGATATTGTCGAGTGTAAAATCGGTGTACTTACATACGTATAAAAGACCAAGAAGGATGATGACATTTAGTACCAGTACACGTCTCTTTTTCTTCTTGAATTTCTCTTTTATGGCACGTTTACCGTCTCTGTCCAGTCCCTCGGCTTTCAACTCATCCTTCTGGCGGTCGGTCTTTTTCTGGATCCTGATACCGAAGAACCAGGTGATGAGGATGGATGCACTGAGGAAGATGATGTACCTGACATCGGAAGTGAGATAAAAGCCTATGCTTCCGAGAAGAAGTACGATCCATTGAATCTTCTTCGGTAAAATATAGTACAGTAATAACAACACGGCCACGAAGCCGAAATAGTTTAATGAAGTGATGCTCATGGTGATTTCCTGTTTATTTAAATGAGTAGTTTTCCTTTATGTAATTCCCGATATATTCCGAAAGTTTCCGGCATCCCGACAGATTTAGATGTCCCGAGTTCTGGTAGTCACTGAATCCGAGCCCCAGTTCCTTGATCATTGTACATATATCGAGGCACTGTACGTTGGGATTGTCTTTATAGAAGTCCCGAAGATAATTCATCAGCGGGATTGTTTCCTTGGGAGTCTCATTCGATACGAAGGAAGGGATGGACAGGAGCAGAACCTTTGCACCATGTTCTTCGGCAATCCTGACCATTTCTTTGAAATACTTGTCCTGAGTCTCGTCCGGCTCTGCTATATCGGTGATTTTGGAATAATCCTTTGTAAAATACTTTTTACCGTTGTCTTCCCACTCTCGGTTTACCGAGTACGGCATGTATCCGCGGCTCTCGGCCATGACTTCGTCAGGATACTGTCCCTCGTAAGGAAAATCAGGATTGAGATCCATCATGTAGGCAAAATCCACGCTGTCGATCTCACGGAATCTTCCATGGAACCGCAGGAGAGGCATGATGAGTTCTGCTTTCATCTTGTCATCGAATCCCATTTCGAGGGCGGCTTTGATTTTTAAGAGTGAAAAGGGAAGAGATTGGACGGTACGCTGTATATGCGACTCCATCAGGTGTTCCTTCGCCGGTATGTACATGGATGTTTCGAGAACGATAAGCTGAGGGTTCTGAGTCGTCAGGGTGTCTATAAAACGGAAATACATATTGCTGGCCCTAAGCCCCTGGATACCGTAATTATATGATGTAGTACCGGATATCTCGTCTATTATCACCGGGTTCAATCCACGGTTGGTTCTGGAATTCCCGTAGAACATCACATTTATGCTGTTCTTTTCCATGTTATTGTAATCATCGTATTTTCCGTAACAGCCTTCCTTTAGTTCGAAGATGTTCTGGACATGAGAAAAGAGAAGGAAGAAGATAGTGACAAATGCGATGCATGCTACCACATTCTTCCAGTATTTTTTTACAAATTCTTTCATAAATAAACCTGTTTAATCTTTCGATAGAAGCTTTTTAGCACAGCGCTCGGCTGCATGCCCGTCTTCAAGCGAGCAGTATTTTTGGTAAAATACTTCGTATTTATCGGCGAAACGCGCCTGTATATCGTCGATGTTCTTGATTGCTGTTATGACTTCCTCGGTCGTATACAGCATGGGACCGGGAACTTCATCTTCCATATTCATGTAAAATCCGTGCAGGATATCCCTGTATTTTTCGAGGTCATAGGTGTAGAAGAGCATGGGGCGCTTCAGACCTCCGAAATCAAAGAATACAGAAGAATAGTCAGTGATCAGAATGTCCGATATGAGATAAAGCTCGGCGATATCATCGTAACGGCTAACGTTAACCGCAAACCCGCCGTAGGCCTTTGTATCTATGGAGTCGGCTATAAAATAGTGAGTCCGCAGCAGCACTATAAATTCGTCTCCGAGCTCTTTCTTCATCATGTCGAGGTTGAGCTTGAGTTCGAACTTGTACTGACCGTGCCCGTAAAATTCATCATCACGCCATGTGGGAGCGTAGAGGATGACCTTCTTGTCCGAAGGAATCTTTAATCCGGCTTTGATAGCGGGTACCATAGCCTTTCCTTCTTCGGAGTGCAGGATGTCGTTCCTGGGATATCCGTATTCCAGCATTTTTTCCTTGTCATACAGGAAACATGTACTGAAACAGTTCGAAGAGAACTCGTTCGGGGACAGGAGATAATCCCAGTTCTTGGTGGCTTTGTTGATCTTTTTCTTGTTGTTCGGTGCGGCTCCGAATACATCTTTCAAGTCAAATCCCAGACGTTTCAGGGGAGTACCGTGCCAGCATTCGAAGAAGATCATGCCTTTTCTGTGCTTGAACCATTCGGGCTGTTTTACATTGAATACAAAATATTTGCTGGTGGCAAGATAATATCTGTACTTAATGGAGAGTCGCTTTACTATCTTACCTCCGTAGGGAAGCTTTCTCTTTTTGTCAAGTACCCAGACGAAGTTGTATTGTCCGGGATAGTTTTTCCCGATGTATTCATAAATATATTTGGGTGAATCGGAATAACCCTTCCCGAAGAATGTTTCGAACATGATGGTGTTCTCCTGAATGGGCTTATCCTTTATGTACTTGTTATACATGTGTCTGGAAATTACTCTTTTACCCTTCAGGATCTTACGGATCTTCTTACGGGCGAGCCTCCATTTGATGACCTTTATGCTTTTTTCGAGATCCTTTTCCCTGACTGCTCGTACGCCCCTTCTTCTCCAATGGTCCTCGAGTTTCAAGGTATCCTTTTTTATCTCTTGTGAGAGCTTGGACATGGTCTCGAAACGGGTGGTACGCCATCTGTCTGCTTCGCTTCGCTTAACCTTTTTTAAGAAATATCCTGAACAGTAAAATGCTATCTGATGCTCGACAGCGGTACGGACCTGTCCCTCGGTGCCGGAGATTTCGAGCATTTTGTAAAATGTATCGACCATCTCGTCAAAACGGTTCTCATCCTGTATCTGGGTGAGAGCGGGATGGTTTACAATGTCGGCATGTTTTCTTTTTATGTAATGAGCAAAGAAACGCTTCCTGATGTGCAGGGTCTCGTCATTTAAGAGAGCTGTAAGGAAAGGAGCGTCCGAATAGTATTTTAAGGATTCGTCAAATCTTAAATGCTTTTCCTCGATTTTACTTCTTCTGATGAGGATGTGAAGGATCGATATGTTACGGAAACGCTTTTTCTTGTAGATGAGCCTTCTGACTGCCTTACGGAGAGCTTTTGCGCGGTGAAGTGTTTCAGCCTCGATCTCCTCAGGAGACAGAGCATTCCCGGATTCGGGATCGTAATCCCCTTCTTCGGCAGAAGAATCACTGTCATCATCGCCTTCTCCGTTTTCGGAATCTTCTGATTCGTCATCATCATTTTCCTCGGAGTCGCTGTCTGTTCCGCCTTCTCCGTCTTCCTCCATACGGAGGGCTATGAGGGCTTCACGTTTTTCGATATAGATGGGAAGAAATACGTCCCTGCGGAAATACGTGAAATGCTTTTTCCCGTAGACCATGTCCTCGTTTGTCTCATCTGCGGCTTCAACAAGTGTTCTTATGGCATCCTGAAAGATGTAATCATCGGCATCGAGGAAATATACAAATTCACCCGTAGCGTGATCAAGACCGACGTTCCTAGCTGCAGCAACGCCGGTCTTGTTATCTTCAAGTGTAAAGACACGAATAGGGAGCCTATCTTCATAGGCTCCTGTTATAGTCTGTAGGTCTCCTTCATAATGGTCGTTTATGAGAAGTATCTCATAGTCGTTGTATTCCTGTTCGGCCAGACTGTTTAAACAGTCCCGAAGGTAGTCGTCCCCTTTATTAAACGGGATAATTACGCTTACTCTCATGTTTGTCTCTCATTCTAAATAGTATTGGGCAACCTGTGCGCTTGAGTCACCGTATACAATCTCCGCGAAACGCTTTCCTGCGGCATCAAGTGTCTCAGAGTCACAGGTGATGTTGAAAAGTCTTGAAATCTTGACCAGAGTACGGGGTGAAACGGCACGTCCCCATGAAGATCCTTCGGATACATAATTCTTGCTGACAAGACTGTCGGGGAATATGGGATATTTCGCTCCTGTGGAATTATCTATACAGAAAAGCTTTACGATGCCGTCTGCGTCAATACTGTGTTCAAGTGCACAGACCGAGGTGTTCACGGTGCTGCCGCCCTCATCCTTGATATATATGCTTTCGGGCTGTGCATCCGAGAAATCGAGCGGAGCATCCTTGCCCAGGAAAATTCCGCGTTTGTTGTTAAACTTTATGAGCTCTACCAGTTTATCGATGCTTCCCTGGGGAAGAACCGTTCCGATAGGGGTGCTGTCGTGACTTTCAAGGAATTTTATAAGGGTATCGATTTCGTTCTGTGATAGTAATGTTTTGTTTTCAGGCATAATAAGCACCTCCTAAAGTAAGTTTCTTATTAATATAATAGTATAGCTATCTAATCACGATGTGTCAAGATTTTTCAAATGAATATGATAAAAGTTAATAAAAAACTTGAAATTTTTTTAAATTCCATATATACTAAATAGATAGGGCACATTAGAACGGAGGATCAAGTGTATAAGATTATAGCAAAAGACGGCAGGGCAAAACGCGGGGAGTTCACCACCGTGCACGGAACCGTGCAGACGCCTGTGTTCATGAACGTAGGAACTGCAGCCGCCATAAAGGGAGCGGTATCAACAGAAGACCTGAAAGTCATAGGGACTCAGATAGAGCTTTCGAATACTTATCATCTTCATGTCCGTCCCGGGGACGAAGTGATAAAGAAGATGGGCGGACTTCACCGGTTCATGAACTGGGACAGGCCGATACTTACGGATTCGGGCGGATTTCAGGTTTTTTCGCTGGCAAAGCTTAGAAAAATAAAAGAAGAGGGAGTATCTTTCAACTCCCACATCGACGGCAGGAAGATATTCATGGGCCCCGAAGAGAGCATACAGATCCAGTCGAATCTCGGCTCGACCATAGCCATGGCATTTGATGAGTGTCCTTCTAGTGTTGCCGAAAAGGAATACATAAAGAATTCCGTGGACAGGACCACCAGATGGCTGGAAAGATGTATCAAAAAGATGAATGAGCTGAACGCTCTCGATGATACGGTGAATAAGAACCAGCTCCTGTTCGGTATAAATCAGGGCGGCATATACGAAGATATTCGTATAGAGCATGCCAGACGCATCAGGGAGTTCGATCTTCCGGGGTACGCCATAGGCGGACTCGCGGTAGGAGAAGAACATTCGGAGATGTACCGTGTCCTTGACGCTGTAGTACCGGAGCTTCCTTCGGATAAACCGGTATATCTCATGGGAGTAGGTACTCCGGAGAATATTCTGGAAGCTGTGGACAGAGGAGTAGACTTCTTTGACTGTGTGTATCCGTCAAGAAACGGAAGACATGGACATGCATATACTTCCTTTGGTAAGATAAATCTCTTAAACGCACGTTTTGAGACAGATGACAGGCCCATAGAAGAGGGCTGTGGATGTCCGGTCTGCAGAAACCACTCGCGCGCGTATATCAGGCATCTCTTAAAGGCCGGTGAAATGCTGGGGATGCGATTTATGGTGACACATAATCTGTACTTCTACAACAACCTGATGACAGAGATACGTCAGGCGATTGAAGAAGGAAGATTTAGTGAATATAAAAAAGAAAAAATCAAAGGCTTCCGAGAGGGAGAACAGTCCCTGTGATCCATAGGGAAAAATCAAAAGAAAGAGGAAAAAGAAATGTTTAAGATGTTTTTGACAGAAGCAGCAGGCGAAACCAGCGGATTGGGCGGAATGATAGTCCCTATTATATATCTTGCAATAATAGGTCTTGTATTTTATTTCGTAATCTTCAGACCCCAGAAAAAAGAGCAGAAGAAGATGGATGCCATGATCTCAGCTCTTGAGATCGGGGACAGCGTACTTACTACAAGCGGTTTTTACGGAGTAGTCATCGATGTAATGGATGAAGTTATCATCGTAGAGTTCGGCAGCAACAAAAACTGCCGTATCCCCATGAAGAAGACAGCTATAGTTGAGGTTGAAAAGCCCGGAAGTGCAGAGGCTGAAGAGACAAAATAATTTTTTGGCGGAGGTAGGGTATGGTTAATCAGCTATTCGGTAACTATCTCGTAAAAAGAGGATTGCTGACAAAAAATCAGCTGGAACAGGCTTTTGATACCCAGAGAAAGGTCAGGGTAAAGCTGGGGCTGATCGCGGTTACGGAAAAACTTATGACATTGGAGCAGTCTGAAGAAGTAAACGGACTTCAGGCTGTCATGGACAAAAAATTCGGGGACATTGCTGTTGAAAAAGGATACCTTACCTACGAACAGGTAAAAAGACTTCTGGGACTTCAGGGTAATCAGTATCTTACATTTGCGCAGGCTGTTACCGATTGCGGGTTTATGTCTCTGCGCGAACTTGAATATGCATTTGCGGATTATAAAAGAGAGCTTGCGTTCACTACCACCGATATGGAAGCTCTGAAATCAGGCGATTCTGACAGGATAGTACCTCTTTTCCTTCCGGATGACGTGGAGGATCTCAGGAAAGAGCTTATACTGGTTGCTGTGAGAACTTTGCTTCGACTGATAGACAGCGATGCCTATATAGGAAAGGCGGAGTGGCTTCCGAAGACATTTGCCAGAGGCATAGCTTTCCAGTGCCTTGTCGGTGAAGTCGGAAATAACGGCAAGATGGCACTTGGAATTATCGGTCACGATCCTGCTATACTTAGTATTGCGGGGACTTTTGCCAAGGACGAATTTGAAAGGATAGATCTTGACTGCCTTGATGCCATAGCGGAACTTATAAATTGTATCAACGGAATGTTTGCTACAGGACTGGCTTCCAGAGCAACTCTTGATATGCTGCCTCCCATATACAGGGAAGAAAATGTTACTGTTACGGGAGAGAGGCTTCTGGCACTTCCTATATATATAAACGGAAGTGAGATAGAGCTGCTTACAACATTTGACAGCATGATTAACGTATAAGGAAGAGGTGGCAGATATGAGCAAAATACTTATAATTGACGATTCCAGAACATCCAGAAGAATCCTGCGAAACATATTGGAAGAAGCCGGTCATGAAGTGATAGCCGAGGCTACCGACGGTCAGGACGGCATCAACAAGTACAGGGAACTGAGACCCGATATAGTGACACTGGATATCACCATGCCGGTTATGGACGGACTTACCGCACTGAAAGGTATCAGAGAGGTTGATGAGAAGGCCAGAGTCATAATGGTTACGGCAGCAGGACAGCAGAACAAAATGATAGAGGCCATCAAGCAGGGGGCTTCGGAATTTGTGACCAAGCCTTTTGAAAAGGAAGAAATTATCAAGATGGTCAACAAAGTGGTATAAAGCAGCTTAATTTCTATATTTGTATATATAAATGTATTGGGAAATTATCGGCAGGTCGTCTTGCCGGTAATTTTTTTAAAAAAGTACTTGACAAAGAAGTGTAATAGGTGTATATATAACACATAAACAGTTTTTGAGGAGGCGCGATATGAATATTTCGGCAATATGGAAACTGAAAGGAGCATGGGATAAATTCACTGCAAATCATCCGAAGTTCCCGCTTTTTCTGGAAGCCATGCAGAGGAAGGGCATAGCGGAAGGAACGATCATAGCGGTTTCATTTACGGACACCGAAGGGAAGACCATTGAGACAAATATCAAGGTGACTGCATCCGATATTGAACTTTATGAGTCCCTGAAAGATCTGAGGTAACAGGAATCATCCGTTTATACCAAAGTATGGACGGTCAAACAGGTCTTGCATCTTTGCAAGCCTATATATGATACAGGAGGAAGAGAACGTGATACAGATTAATGAACTTACCAAAATTTATAAGCTGAATGCAAGAAAAATGCAGGAGCTTAAAACAAAGGAGAACAAAAAAGTAGCGGTAAACAATATTTCGCTTGAAGCCAGACCCGGTGAGATTTATGGACTTTTAGGACCCAACGGTGCAGGCAAGACCACCACTTTAAGATGCGTCGCAACACTGCTGAAGCCTACCAAGGGAAACATCAAGGTTTGCGGCTTTGACACTCAGAAGGAAGGACGGAAGGTTCGTGACAGTATAGCATTCCTTACGAATGAGATAAAGCTCGATCCGAACTTTTCGGCTGACTATATGTTCAAATTTTTCGGAAGACTCCACGGTATGAGCGAGGAAAGGATCGTGGCACGTCAGGAAGAGCTTTTCGGAGTATTTGGCATAAACAATTTTAAGAATAAAAAAATAGAAGAACTTTCAACAGGTATGAAGCAGAAGGCAGCCATCGCGGTAAGCCTTGTACACGATCCCAAGGTTGTTATATTTGATGAGCCCACATCGGGACTTGATATCGTAACAGCCAGAAGCGTTACCGATTATCTGAAGTATCTGAGAGATTCGGGCAAGACCGTTATAGTATCCACCCATATCATGAGCGAGGCTGAGAAACTCAGTAATCGTATCGGTGTCATCATCGGCGGACAGAAGGTAGAGGAAGGTACTCTTTCCGAGATCCTGGAGAAGAACCAGGCTGTGGATCTGGAGGATGCATTCTTCAAGTTATACAGTAAGTACAGTCCTGAGAATAATCAGTAAATATAATATGGTTGAATAACCGGGCATAAAAACCAACACAGGTTTAAGGATCAGGTTTTTATATGCGGGAAAATATGGAGGAAAAAATGAGCGGAATGTCGATTATTATAAAAAAGGAATTAAAAAGAGTATTCGGAGATAAAAAGCTGGTATTCAGCATGTTTATCCTTCCGGCTATCATAATGATAGTTCTGTACGGTCTTATGGGCTTCATGATGGGAGCCATGAACAGTGATATAGAGGAACATATAAATAAGGTATATATTGTAAATGCCGACGAAAAACTTAAAAATGCCATAACCGCCAGTGATTTTGTCAAGACTTCGGATATTACATATCTTAACGAGGCTGATTACAGAAAAGATGAGCAGAAATTACGTGATGAAATCTTAAACGGTGATTCGCAGCTTATTGTATATATGGAAGAGGACTTTGGAACAAAGTTTGCTAATTACACCGACAAGAATTCACCTGTACCTCAGATGAAGGTATCATATAACACTACCGAGAATTACTCGAACAATACTTACGGAATGTTTACTTCAAAAGTTCTTGAAGTTTACAGAACAGATCTCTTAAAGGAACGTATCGGAAGTCTTGAAATGCTTAATGTTTTCGAGATGAAAGATGATATTATTGAAAAAGAAGAAAAAGCAAAGTCACGTTTTATATCGATGATGCTTCCTTACATGATCGTCATCATGCTCTTTGCCGGAGCTATGGGCGTTGGTGTTGATGCTATGGCGGGAGAAAAAGAAAGAGGAACTCTGGCAAGCATGCTTCTTTCACCCATAAAGAGAACATCTATCGCAGGCGGTAAGATTGTGGCCATGATGATACTCAGCGGTCTTTCTGCTGTAGTCTATGTAGTATCCATGATGATAGCTATGCCTGTTATGAGCACACTCGGCGGAAGTCAGACCGAACTTTCCGAAGGACTTGGCGGACTGTCACTTGATGCGGTTCAGGGATTACAGCTCGGTGCCATAATGATTGCACTTGTATTCCTTTTCGTATCGATCATCTCATTCCTTGCCATCAGGGCAAAAGATACAAAAGCAGCTTCATCAATGATCTCACCCGTTTATATCGTGGTAATGGTAGCAGGTATGCTTACAATGTTTATGTCAGGCAAGGATGTTCCGGTATACAGATACTTTATCCCTGTATACGGCAATGCTGTAGCGATCAAGGATCTGTGCAACGGCGAACTTTTAGCTGCCAATTTCCTGGCTTCGCTCGCAGGAACCGTGATTGTTGCTATAATCCTTACATTGGGAATTGCTAAATCCTTTGATGATGAAAAGATCATGTTTAACGCATAAGGAAAGATAGGGAAATGGTTACAAAACAGATAAAGTTCTTTAATCTGAAAAAAATCATGAACAGCGGTCAGATCTTCAGGATGTATGAACCTGAAGACGGCCGCTTTGCCGTATATTCGGGGAACAGGAGACTGGAACTGGTTCAAAAGGGAGATAATACGGAATTTTTCTGCTCTCCGAATGAGTTTGAGGAATACTGGGAAGATTACTTCGATCTTAAAAGAGATTACGGCGGGATCGTGCAGAAAGCAGGGGACTATGCGGGGACACATAGTATCGGAGGTGCTGAATTCCTAAAAAAAGCATGTATATACGGCGCAGATATAAGAATTCTGAAACAGGATATATGGGAGATGATGATATCGTTTATCATATCCCAGCAGAAACAGATACCGTCCATCAGGAAGTGTATAGAAGCCCTTTGCGAACGTTTCGGTGAAAAACATATTGTAACCTGTAATACCGGGAAAGTTGAAAGTGGAGAGGAAGTCTGGTACGGATTCCCCGATGCAAAAAGTATCGCAGCTGCAGGCCCTGACGGACTAAAAGGTTTGTCGCTCGGATACCGGGAAAGATATATATATGAGACTGCCGTAAAATACCTAAAAGACGGAATACCGGATGAGAAGCTTAAGGGTATGGAGAGTGCGGAAGTAAAAAAATATCTGCTCACATTTACCGGAATAGGTGAGAAAGTAGCTGATTGCATATGTCTGTTCGGAGTCGGGCTTGCCGATTCATTCCCGATAGATGTTCATATCAAGGATATTCTTTACAGAGAATTTGTCGGAGATGATAAAAAGAAAGAAGTGGAAACGCTGCTCAGAAAAAAATCCGGAACAGCTGAACTGTCCCGGAAAAAGGTTCTGGAAAGTTTATCCTATCAGGATTATATGAAAATAATAAGTGAAAATTTTTCTGTATTTGACGGGGTACGCGGAATAGTCCAACAGTGGATATTTGCATACGAATTATACAGTTTGAGGGCTTGAATCTTCGGATTTGAGCCTCTTTTTTATACGAGTCTCCCTGCGGATGATACGGTTTTCCTTACGGGTTTCTTTTTTCTCGGTCCGGGTCTCTTTACGGGTTTCCCTGCGGACGGTCCGGTTTTCTTTACGAACGGCTTTGTTGTCAGAGGTCATTTTTTTGATAGCCCTGAAGAAAAGTTTAGCGCCTTCATTGATGATCTGTTTGGTCTCGCTATCGACGTTACCCATGGACCGTAACATGTTCACCGTGGATTTAAATGTGAGCAGGTCTTCAGTGTTATCCACACCCGAAGCTTCCACTACCTGCCATATTCCTTCAAGTATTTTCTCACGCTTCGGCTTATCTATCGATCTGAGCCAGTTCTCCATGGTAGCATCTACGTTCTTGCTGAGCTTCCGGGTATTTTCTTCACGGATGAATTCTCCGCGCTGAATCTCCCAGGTATATATCGAATGCTGCCAGAATGCTGTTCCTGAACTGTGTATTACACAGTGCCGTTCTGAATGTTCCAGAAACATGCCGACTATCGACTGCTGGGGTATGTAGTTGCAAAGGATATCCTTTATGGAGTTAAAGGCATCGGATTCCACGAATTCCTGTGAAAATCCCGGGCCGTCAAGGCTTATGATCCCTTTTATCCTTTCCTTTACGCTTTCGGAACACAATGCGGCCGAATACATGGAAAGATTTCCGCCCTTTGAATGCCCGCATATGTAAATATCTCCTTCGGTGTGTGAAGCGGATTCCTCCAGATATTTTAGGGCTTCATCCTGTGAAGGAACGTTTTCAAGATAAAACATGTTGAAATCTTCCTTCCAGCCGGTAAGTGTCCGGTCAGTTCCCCGGAATACCACAACAGTCTGCCTGCCGGGGAGAAGCATGGTGATGGCAGAGAACTGTTCCTCTTTTTCCTCGTCTATTATATTCCTGAAGCCTATAAGGTCTATGGCGGTAAAACGCGGAGAAGTCAGAAGTGTCTGTGTCATCTCATCGTCATCACGGTAGTGGAAGCTTCTTCCGTCACCTTCGAGATCTTCGAGTTCCCTGATCCTGGTTACGGCGTCCCACATATTGACCGGCTTCGAATCAAAGTCGCCGGGCACTATCCCGTCGTACGGAAAATATGAACAGCAGCCTATGACGGCATAGTCGGCTTCGCATAAAGGAAGCCTGGTGATGCTGATGTCACCCCGCCATTCCAGATAAGATATGATATTCATGACAGTTCCTTTAGGCAGTCTTTAAGGCCTGCCTGTATGTTTTATTTGATACATACACAGTCACATCGGCTTGTGATATAGTCCCGTATCTCGGACTTTTCCATTTCTAAAGGGAGGCTCAATTCACTGAACAGACAGTTCTCGGCTATCCCGAAGTAACGCTCGTCAAGTGCTGTAAGCTTTTTACCTATGGAGTCACGCATTTCCTTGCGGGCGAGTATTTCTTTTATGAGCTGTATTATCTCACGCAGATCGCAGTTCTGGATGACCTGCTTGTATCGTTCTTCTCTTTTTTTCTCATCGGGTACCGTGAGCTTGTCAATATCTTTTATTTCGTTGATAAGCTTGTCGGCACCTTCTCTATCTATAACCCTGCGGATAGTGATCCTTGTTCCGTCTACGGGAGTATATATTTTACCGTTTCCGTTCTTGCCGACCGGTATAAGGGTGTAATAAAGCTTGTCTTTCGATATTCCGTCTATATCCAGAGATCCTATGGACTCAACCTGACATACTCCGTCGATTCCAAAAACAACGTATTCGCCAACATCAAACATGCAATACCTCCATTTCTTTTAGACTGATATAACTGAAAACTACAATAAAATCTTCTTATTTTAAATGTGCTGCAAATCAGCTCAATTTTATTATAACATAGATATTTTTAAAATGTAAGTGGTTTAAAATTTTTTGTGCAACTTTTTTCATATGGCCCATACAGACTTTTACTTGACAAAAAATACTTTCGGGTGTAGAATACATGCTGTTTTGTAGTATTTGTTGAAATGCCGAACGGAGGTATTTATGAATAAGGGAACATTCAAGGGTGGCGTACACCCTTATGAGGGTAAGGAATTATCCATGGACAAGCCCACTGTGAAGCTTTTACCCGGAAAAGAACTGGTATATCCGATGTCACAGCATATCGGAGCTCCTTCGAAGCCTATTGTGGCACCCGGAGATCATGTGCTTATGGGTCAGAAGATTGCAGAGGCTTCGGCTTTTGTATCGGTGCCCATAGCCGCATCCGTATCAGGAACGGTAAAGGAGATAAAGCCGACACTTACGGTTTCCGGAAGTATAGTGGATGCTATATATATTGAGAACGATGAACAGTATACCCCTGTTGAAGGTCTCGGAAACAAAAGGGATTATACGAAACTTTCCAAGCAGGAGATCAGGGATATCGTAAAAGAAGCCGGTATAGTCGGTATGGGTGGTGCAGGTTTCCCTACTTTCATAAAGCTGACTCCAAAGGATGAAAATGCGATAGATTATATTATAGTAAACGGTTCGGAATGCGAGCCTTATCTTACATCTGATTACCGTATGATGCTTGAAGAGGGTGATAAGCTGGTAGACGGCGTACGTATCATCTTACAGCTGTTTGACAATGCACAGGGTGTTATTGCCATCGAGGATAATAAACCCAAAGCCATAGAGCACATCACGGAGCTGGTAAAGAATGAGGACAGGATCCGTGTTCAGGTAGTAAAGACCAAGTATCCCGAAGGAAGTGAGCGTCAGCTTATAAAAGCCGTCACCGGAAGAAAGATTAATTCTTCCATGCTTCCTGCAGATGCGGGCTGTATCGTAAACAATGTGGATACAGTTATCTCCATACATATGGCTGTGGCAGAGACGACTCCTCTTATGAGAAGAATCGTCACAGTTTCGGGTGATGCGGTAGTAAATCCCCAGAATTTTAATGTTAAGACCGGCACTAAATACTCCGAGATCCTCGAGGCTGCGGGCGGATTCAAAGAGAAACCCGAGAAGCTGATCTCGGGAGGAACTATGATGGGTATGGGTCTTTTCGATACAAACATACCTGTGACCAAGACTTCTTCGGCACTCCTTGCGTTTATCAAGGATCCGATGCTTATAGTTCCCGAAGGTCCGTGCATCCGATGCGGAAGATGTGTTGAGGCATGTCCCGAAAACCTTATTCCGCAGATGATGATGGAAGCCGCAGAACGGTTTGATGATGCTTCCTTTGAAGCTATCAGCGGTATGGAATGTATGGAATGCGGTTCATGTACTTTCGTATGCCCTGCAGGACGTAAACTTACACAGAGTTTGAAACAGACCAGGCGCAGTATCCTGGATAACAGGAAGAAAAAGTAAAAGAGTAAGTAAAAAGCTAATAATATTAGGAGAATATCATGCGAGAATTATATAATGTCTCTGCCTCACCCCATGTGAGAAGCGGAGTCACGACACGCTCGATAATGAGGGATGTGGCTATAGCCCTGATCCCTGCCAGCGCATTCGGAGTATATCAGTTTGGATTCAGAGCATTTCTGGTACTTATTACCTGCATTGCTTCGGCAATGGTCTGTGAATTTTTATGGAAAAAGTTTGTTGTTAAGAAAAAGACTCCTTATGAGTGCAGTGCGCTTGTTACAGGACTGCTTCTCGGAATGAACCTGCCCGCATCGGTTCCGCTCTGGATACCGGTTGTAGGAAGTGCCTTTGCTATTCTTGTGGTAAAGGAAATGTTCGGAGGACTTGGACAGAACTTTATGAACCCGGCGCTCGGTGCCAGATGTTTTCTTCTCATATGTTTTGCGGGAAGGATGACGGCATTCGGAGTAGATCAGTCTGCTTCACATTTCTTTGACGGTGCTGCGGCTGTTGACGGACTTTCCTCCGCAACTCCTCTTGCGGTTATAAAGAATCTTGAAGCTGGTCAGAGCATCTCTTCGAGCGTTTCGCTCTCAGATATGTTCTTTGGATTTACCGGTGGCGTGATCGGAGAGACCAGTACTTTGGCAATACTTGTCGGTGCTGTATATCTGCTGGTAAAGAAGATTATTAATTTCAGGATTCCTGTGGCTTACATCGCCACATTCTCAGTATTTGTAGTGATATTTGGCGGATACGGACTCGGAAGTGACGGATTCTACTATCTTGCCTGTGAACTCTGCGGCGGCGGACTTATGTTAGGTGCATGGTTCATGGCTACCGATTATGTTACAAGCCCCATTACCAAGGGTGGTCAGATAGTATTTGGTATTCTTCTGGGACTTCTTACCGGAATCATCAGAATCTGCGGCAACTCGGCAGAGGGCGTTTCATATGCCATTATTTTCTGTAATCTGCTTGTACCTTTCATTGAGAAAGTTACGATGCCCAGAGCCTTTGGTATTGTTAAGAAGAAAAAGGGAGGTGCAGCAAAATGAGCGAGAAAAAGCAGAAAAGTACGCTTATAAAAGACGCACTGATCCTTTTTGCAATAACACTGATAGCAGCATTTGCACTGGGAGCTGTATATGAGATTACAAAAGATCCGATAGCCGAAGCTGAAGCAAAGGCAAAAACCGATGCTGCAAAGGCTGTATTTGCCGAAATGAAAGAAACAGCAGAAGCACCTGCAGGTTCAGTGGAAAAAGCACAGAGTCTGATTGACGGTAGCAGTAATAAAGAATTTGATACGATCACCATCGATGAGATACTTCAGGCGCTTGATGAAAACGGAAATAAGATAGGTGACATCATAACAGTGACCTCGAAAAAAGGTTATGGCGGACAGATTACCGTGATCATGGGAGTGGCAGATGACGATCCGCAGACCTTAAAGGGAATAGAGTTCCTGAGCATCAGTGAGACACCCGGACTCGGAATGAAGGCAAAGGATGACGATACTTCAAACGACAATCCTGAAAACCCCGTTGATTTTAAGGATCAGTTCAAGGGTGTACAGATTGGAGAGAACGGATTTAAGCTCACAAAGAGAAATATCAATATGAGTGCAGATACCGAAATACACGCTATATCAAGTGCTACCATTACTACATCGGCAGTTACGAATATTGTAAACGCCGGCCTTAAGGTAGCGGCTTCCATAGATTGAGAAAGGAGGGATTTTATATATGAATAAATGTACCGAACGTCTTTATAACGGACTTGTAAAAGAGAATCCCACCCTTGTCTTAATGCTTGGTATGTGTCCGACACTGGCAGTTACCACTTCAGCGATCAACGGACTTGGAATGGGTCTTTCGACCACAGCGGTTCTTGTAATGTCGAATTTCATGATCTCGGCACTCAGGAAGATTATCCCCGATAAAGTCAGAATGCCCGCATTTATCGTTATCGTGGCATCTTTCGTTACCATAGTTGAACTTTTGGTAAAGGGATTCCTTCCTTCACTTAACGATTCACTGGGAATATATATTCCTCTTATCGTTGTAAACTGTATCATCCTGGGACGTGCAGAGGCATATGCCAGCAAGAATCCCGTACTTCCTTCAATCTTTGACGGTATCGGTATGGGTCTTGGATTTACATGTTCACTTACGGTTATCGGACTTATCCGTGAACTTATCGGAGCAGGAACAGCTTTCGGAGCTCAGGTTCTGCCCGATGCATACGAGCCGTTCTCGATATTTGTTATGGCACCCGGAGCATTCTTTGTACTTGCCATACTTACTGCAGTACAAAACAAGCTGAAGCTCAAGAGTGCTACCAACGGAGATGCACCCAAAGGTGCAGAGCCTCTTGCATGCGGTGGTAATTGTGCCGAATGTATGGGTGAGACCTGTACCAGAAATCATATCATGATAGAACAGAAGCTTGATGAAGCACAGGCAACAAAGAATGACGCAGCAGCCGCAGCTAAAAAAGCTTTCCCGGAAGGAGGAGATAAATAATGAAAGAAATGCTCCTTCTGTTAGTCAGTACGGCCCTTGTAAATAACGTCGTACTCAGTCAGTTCCTGGGAATATGTCCTTTCCTTGGAGTATCGAAGAAGACAAAGACCGCAGTCGGAATGGGAAGTGCGGTAATCTTCGTAGTAACAGTGGCTTCGGCAGTAGCCAGCCTGATTTACAACTTTATTCTTGTTCCCTGTGAACTTGAATACATGAAGACCATCGTTTTCATAGCTGTTATAGCAGCTCTTGTACAGCTTGTTGAAATGATATTGAAGAAGTTCATCCCGTCACTTTATAAGGCACTCGGCGTATATCTTCCTCTTATCACCACCAACTGCTGTGTGCTCGGTGTGGCACTCCTTAATGTACAGAATGATTATAACTTCCTGGAGAGTGTGATAAACGGACTCGGAACATCCATAGGTTTCTGCATTTCCATAGTTCTTATGGCCGGTATCCGTGAGAGAACGGAGAATAATGATATCCCGCATGTACTTAAGGGATCTCCCATATTGCTTATCACCGCAGGTCTTATGGCTATTGCATTCTGTGGATTTGCAGGCTTGATCTGAGAAAGGACAGAGAAATGATATTTTTGGCTTTTAATATAAACGGTGTCTTAATAGCCGGCGGAGTAGTAGGAGCTGTAGGCCTGATCATTGGTCTTTTGCTCGGAATAGCAGCTAAAAAGTTCGCTGTGGAAACAGACGAAAGAATAGAAAAAGTCAGGGAATGTCTGCCGGGAAGTAACTGCGGCGGATGTGGATTTGCAGGTTGTGATGCTTGTGCAGAGGCCATAGTAAAAGGTGAAGCTGCCGTAAACCAGTGCCCCGGCGGACGCCATGCGGATATTGCCGCCATCATGGGAACTGAAGCTTCGGAATCTGTTAAAATGGCAGCTTATGTCAGATGTACCGGTACCTGTGATAAAACCACCGTGAAATACAGATATCAGGGTATAGCAGATTGTAAAAAACTGGCTCTCATCCCCGGACATGGTGAGAAAGACTGCGTATACGGATGTATGGGTTACGGAAGCTGTGTTAGGGCATGTAAATTTGATGCCATCCATATCATAAACGGTGTGGCGTTTGTTGATACCGATAAATGTACGGGCTGCGGAGTATGTGTAAAGACCTGTCCGAACAGTATCATAGAGCTTCGTCCAGTTACTTCAAAGTATGCTGTGGGATGTAACTCCAAAGACAAAGGTAAGGATACCAGAGCATATTGTACAGCAGGTTGTATAGGTTGCGGAATATGTGCAAAGCAGTGCGAAGCCGGTGCAATCACTGTGGAGAACAACCTGGCACGTATCGATTATGAGAAGTGCGTAGGCTGCGGCAAGTGTGCCGAGAAGTGCCCGAGAAAGATAATCATTGTAAGATAAACAGCATAAATACGGATACTTTTGGAGCTATGTGGAAACATGTAGCTCCTTTTTATTAAACATAAGTGCCAAATTACCGAATAAAAAAGCGCCAAATCACCGAATGAAAATACGCCAAATCACCGAATGGAATATTGACAAATCACCGAATGGATGATATGCTATATTTGATAGAGATAACGTAGTGCGGTATATTGTACAAAAATATAATGCATATACAATATGTTGACAAGAGAGATGAGGGGGTGTGATGAGATGGAATATAGACCTAGAATTATAGACAATATATTAAAAAGAAAACTCGCCGGTATAGGAGCAGTGCTTATAGAAGGACCAAAACTATGCGGAAAAACGACATCGGCGGAACATATTGCGGAGAGTATTCTTTATATGGCAAAACCGGATGAGATGGAACAAAACATTAAGATAGCTGATTTAAAGCCAAGTTTGCTTCTTGACGGAAACACTCCGAGACTGATAGATGAATGGCAGGCTGCTCCAAAACTTTGGGATGCAGTAAGATTTGAAGTAGATCATCGAGGCAAAGTCGGACAGTTTATCCTGACCGGGTCAGCTGTACCTGCTAATCGCGATGACATATTTCATTCGGGCACAGGAAGAGTGGCTTGGTTAAAGATGAGAACAATGAGCCTTTTTGAGTCCGGTGAATCAGATGGATCAGTCAGCATGGCAGATCTGTTTTCAGGAGATAAAGATATAACTGCAAAGAATCCGATAGATGATATAGAAAACATAGCTTATCTTGTTGCCAGGGGTGGATGGCCTACTACACTTGAACTCGAGAAAGATCTGGCATTAGAGCATGTCTATGATTATATAAAGGCGGTCGAGGAAATTGATATATCAAGGGTAGACAATGTAAAAAGAGATAGTGAAAGAGCAAAGACTTTAATGAAAGTATATGCAAGATGCCAGGGTAATCAGGTAACGGTTGAAGCAATAAAACAGGATATGCTAGCCAATGATTCTGACAGACTTGATACGGATACTGTTTTTTCATATATAAATGCATTAAAAAAGATATTTGTTATAGAAGATATGCCGGCATGGAATCCAAATATAAGATCCAAAACAGCAATCCGTACATCAGATACCAGATATTTTACGGATCCATCCATAGCGGTAGCAGCGTTAGGATTAGGACCTAAGGATCTTGTATATGACCTGAAGACATTCGGTTTTATATTTGAGACGATGTGTGTACGTGACCTAAGAGTCTATGCAGATTCCTTGAATGGTCAAATATACCATTACAGAGATAAATCTGGTTTGGAATGTGATGCAGTAATTCATCTACGTGACGGAAAATATGGACTTATAGAGATAAAACTGGGCGGAGATGATAGTATAGAGCATGGTGCAACCACACTTAAGGCATTGAAAAATAAAATTGATACAGATAAAATGAACCCTCCTTCGTTTTTAATGGTACTTGTAGGTAAAGGAACATATGCTTACAGGAGAGAGGATGGTGTATATGTGGTGCCGGTAGGTTGTTTGAGGGACTGATTCAAATAAAAAGATGAGCGTAAATAAGAAGTCGGGAAAAATAATCTCGGCTTTTTTCTATGCTTTTGCGGATTCCTTTAAGTCATTTATTAAAGCTTGTATATGTAGGACCTGATTTGTTGAAAGACCAGATACATCGACGGTCTGCTGGTCATTGAGACCAAGTAAGAAATCTGCACTCACAGAAAAAGTAGTGGCAATTTTGATAAGCATATCTATAGAAGGTTGTATATTGTTGTTTTCCCAGTTACTGATACACTGTTTGCTGACGTTTAATTTATGCCCAAATTCCACTTGATTGATACCAAGTGATTCGCGGAGATACTTGATTCTTTCACTAAACATATTATATTCCTCTGAGACAAATATTTGAATACAATTGTAAAAAATAAATTGACACTGACAAAATACTATAGTATACTGATATTTGACCCGAATCTTATGTGATAAATTGAGACATGATTTAGGTAGTATAATGATAATGGAGGATATTTGTCATGAGAAAATTATCTTTAGTGTTTTTGGGAGTATTGGCATCAATGCTGCTTTTTATGATACCGAATAATAAGGTATCTGCAGACGACAATAATACTATTTTTAATGCAGTTGAGTTTACCAGTGAAAATCCTGCTACTGATGAACTTGAATCAGAGTCGGATATTGACTGGTTTAAATATACAGTAAATAGTAAAGGTACCATTTGTTTTTCTTTTATAAATATGTCTGAAAAAGAAGCTCGATGGGATGTTACTATCTTTGATGAAAGTGGGCAGAATCAAATATGGAGCCAAAATACTGATTGGAGTGCTACATCTACTATTTCTCCCTTGTATAGTTTTGCTAATGGAACTGTATTAACTTTTAGAATAAAAGATTGTAGTTCTGCAGAAGGATTAAGGTATCAATTATCTGCTATGATTGATGAGACAGGGGCTTGGTCTGAGGAGGATAATGGCAGTTATTTAAAGCAACTACTTTGACGGATAAAAAGCCTCTTTTAGGTATAATTAATAGCGATTCAGAGGTTGACTGGTATAAATATACTGTTAATAGCACAAATCCATTTAAAATAGTTTTAGATAACATGAGTGAAAGTGATTTGAGATGGCGCTTTAGTATATATGATAATGATGGATCTACATTACTTTGGGATAAGAATACAGATTGGTCTGTAGCATCAACCGCCTCATGTAATTTGATGTATGAAAAAGGTCATGAGTTATATATAAAAATAAATAATTGTAGCTCGTCCGAGAATAAAATATATCAAATAAAAATTATCATTGATAATAGTACTGGATGGGCAAAGGAAGATAATGGATCTTCTGAGAAGGCATATAAGATTGATAGTACAAGTGATATAAAGGAATTCCTTGGACCCAATAATGATGTTGATTGGTATGTGTATTCTGCTAAGAAAAATGAAAAGATTGCTTTTGAGTTTTCAAATACTGAATCAGCTGATGGGCGATGGAATTTACGCTTTTATGAGGGGAATGTTGATAAAGTAATTGACGAAACTAACCTTGATTGGAATGAATTTTCTTATAAATATGAGATTAATGCCACAAGAGGAACCCGGTATTATATATGTGTAAGTGACTGTTCTAGTTCTTATGATAAAGTATATAAGTTGAGTGTTAGGGATTCTGTAGAACATACTTCGAAAGATAATGTAGAATCAGGTTCAGATGATGGTCAGGGTATCACATCACCATATTCCATTCTTGCAGGTACAAATGTTGTAGTTGGTAAAGCAGATGCCGGCGCAAAGGTTAGTGTTAAATATGGAAAGAAGACCTATACAGCAACGGCGAATTCAGAGGGCATTTATCGTGTAAAGACAGCAAAGCTTAAGAAGGGAAAGAGTGTAACCATCTGGCAGACTGTTAATAAGCAGGATTCTGAGAAAGTGACCGTTAAGGTTGTTAACAAGTATTAATTAAAGAAGGCGTCCTATATTCTAGGTTCCTAGTGGGGGACTTTTGGAAAAAGAATTGGACATACCATTTGTTTTGATATCGTGGCGAATGGTATGTCCATTTATTTTGGATTCCTAACGTGAATAGGAAAGAAAATAGGGGTCTTCCTATTTTTTTCCTGTAAGATAATAAACTGCCAGTGCGGTTCTGTGTGACAGGTCTTCAGCTACCACTTTTATGATGTCAAGTTTTCTGCCGGTATAGTCTTAAGCATCAAATCCGTATGAGAGATTATGTACAGGCTAAGAAGAATCATACTATTATTTAAGATACAGTGACTTCCAGAAGTTGATAATCTGCTCATAATCAGATACCATTTTGTCGATATCAAGTTTTGAGTTTTGCTGCATACGCCATAAATAGCCCTCGGATGCCAGGTACATATCCTGATACATCATCTTTAGGTCCAATCCATCCTTGAACTTTGATGCGTCCAAGGGGGGCAAACTCGAATTTGTTTCCATTTTTGTATAAGGAGCAACTACCTTTTGAACATCCGCAGCAACCTCCGGGTCCTTTTCATAGTAAGCTTTGATTGTAAAATTACCCATATCGGGATACCTTTTCATCATATTTGCTTTTGCCAGTAAGCCTTTATACATGATGTCAAATATGTCATTACCGCGGTATGCTCCGGATTGCATCAGGGTCTGTTTTGTTATCTCTTCGGCTTTTTTGAGCAGGAAAATATATAGTTCCTTTTTGTTTTTAAAGTAAAAGAACAGAAGGGACTTGCTGATGCCTGCTTCTATCGCAATTTCGTTTACAGGACTCTTCTTATACGAATTCCGGGCAAACACCTTAAAGCCGGCGTTTATTATCAGGTTTTGCTTTTCCTCGGGGAGTGCATAAAATTTTTCGTTCATTTTCGACCTCCGTTTATGAACTAATATCCTTCTTATTATAATGTATAAAAGCAACACATATGCCGGTCAGCATCAGGACCATGCCCACAATCAGATACTCTGTTTTTAGTTTCCCGTCGTTTATGATATCAGCGCCTTCAGTATATCCGAATGGTGTTAAATATTTAAGAATTCCGGCACTTTCGGAAATATTGGCTATGATGTTAAAGAAGTACATGAGAGCCGCTATACCGATTCCGATCCCGATGCCTGCCTTGCTTATAAACGCCGAAATTCCGAAGCAGATACCCGCTATCTCGTACTGCATGAGTAGATATGCCAGATGGAAAAGGATCACTGTCTTCCAATCGATTTCTTCTCCTATTATGCAGACAGCCGCTGCGGAGCATATGAAGACTGTAATGTTTAATATCAAAATTATAATATATACACCTGCCAGCTTTTCCGCTATAACTTTTATGCGTGAAACGGGATGAGTAAAAAGGAATTCTGCGGTACGCTCTTTTTCTTCTTTCATCAAGGCGGATATAGCTATTATCGAGGCAAAAAACGCTCCGCCAATGCCCAGTATGTTGCCCCCTTCCACAGCATAAAAGCCGAGCAGAGTTCCAAAATTCAGCTTGTCCATCCCGAACGCTGCGGTAAAGCTGCCCATCGAGGAAAACATTTCATTTATGCCATCCATTTCGGATTTCATCTCGGGATACATAAGGATACATATGGCTACCAGAAGACCTATGGATAGACTCCAGATCAATATGGACATTTTCTGCGATTTGATTTCGTGTTTTGTTATTATCATGATACACCTCATTTTTGATATGGTCAATTGTCTTTATTCATAATAATTCATAAAGATTTCTTCAAGACCGGGTTCCGTAATGGTTACGTCATTAAGAGTTTTCTTTGCCAGATCGGCTAACAGTTCATTGACATCCCCTTTAAACAGATATTCCTCGGTACCGTTGTCTGTTTTTACGGAAACCTTTTTTGCTCCGGTTTCTTCCAGTTTTTCTACTTTATCTGACATAATGATTTTACCGTCCTTTATAAATGCAGCAGTTTTGCAGTAGTTCTGGACTTCCGAAAGAATATGGGATGAAAAAAAGATGGTGGCACCTTTTTGGTTCTCTTCAAGCAGAATGTTAAAAAACTCTCTTTGCATCAACGGGTCCAGACCTGAAGTAGGTTCATCCAGGATAAGGAGTTTGGGACTGTGTTGCACAGCACATACTATACCTACCTTCTTCCTGTTTCCCAAAGAAAGTTCCTCTACCTTCTTATTTAAATCAAGGCCGAGTCTTTCGGTAAGATTTGAAGCACGGCTATCACATTTGACTTTTCTTAGCTCCGCCGAGTATTTTATGATATCCCGGACCTTCATACCACGGTAAAAGTTTATCTCTGAGGGAAGATATCCTGTTTCCGGTAATACTTTATCTTTCTCGTTTACGATGTCATATCCGAGAACTTTCGCTCCGCCCGATGTGGGTCTGATGAGCCCTAAAAGAGTTCGTATCGTTGTCGATTTTCCGGCTCCGTTGGGTCCGATGAAGCCAAAGAAATCACCTTCCTCTACTTTTAAATCCAGCTCGTTTATTCCTCGGTTTTTTCCGTAGGTTTTTGTTAGCTTGTCGGTTAATATCGCATAATTCATAAAATTTCACCTCACATACTGTCATTGACCGCTCCGGTTAATAATTATTATATTCCATTGACCGTTTTTGTGAAGACCCCTTTAAAAAATTTTTTTATGACTTTAGTCATATGAGTTTGTGTCTTTTTTCACTACAAAAATAAAAATCCGGGGTTTATAATGAGTGTGTCGACGAACAAAAGCAGCAAATCAAAAAATTGAAAATAGAAAGTGAGAAGGAACTGATGAGTACTATTTTAAGAACAAAGGATTTAACAAAAAAATACGGAAGCAAGGTAGTTGTTGACAACCTGAATCTCGAAATCGAGGAAGGTGAAGTGTTTGGTCTCTTAGGACCTAACGGTGCCGGAAAGAGCACCACAATGAACATGATCTGCGATATCATAAAGCCTACTCTGGGAACCGTGGAGTTTATGGGAAAAGATTTTAAGAAAAACAGAAAAGAGCTTCATTCCAAGCTCGGATATATACCCCAGGATCTGGCTATTCACGGAAGACTCAAGGCGTGGGAAAATGTAGAACTGTTTACATCACTGTACGGGATAAAGGGACAGGAACTAAAGAAAAGAATAGATGAATCACTCGAATACGTAGGTCTTACCGAGAAAAGAAATGATTATGCCAGGACATTTTCAGGCGGTATGAAGAGGAGACTGAACATAGCATGTGCCATAGGACATCATCCAAACCTCCTGATATTTGACGAACCCACAGTCGGCATCGATGCCCAATCCAGGAACTTCATAATGGAGAAGATCAAGGAATCGAACCGAAACGGAGCTACAGTGATCTATACCAGCCATTACATGGAGGAAGTAGAAGCAATATGCACCAGGATAGCCATCATGGATAACGGCAAGATCATAGCAACAGGAACCGTAGAGGAACTAAAGAAAATGGTAGTTGAAGACACTTCCAAGATATCTCTTGAAGAAGTGTTCCTGACACTCACCGGAAAGACACTGAGGGATTACTAAGATGATTAGATACTTGATTAAAAACAATTTCAAAATAATGTTCAGAAGTGCCACGAACATTCTTATCCTGACATTAGCTCCCATAGTGGTAAGTGCAGTGCTTATAAGTGCTTTTTCTGCCATAATGGAGAAGTATCAGGAAACTGGCAACTTTAAGGTTGGATACAGTTATAACAGCGAGGAGACTCCGGCGGCAGTTATTGACGGGATAAGGGCTATTGCCGAAGAGCAGGGAATCTCATTTGTAGAATATAAAAATACGGAACCTAAAGATGCATTAGAAGATGATAAGCTTGCCGGTTTTGTGGATTTTGGAAAAGAAAGCTATACAGTATACAAAACGGATGAAGCTGAGGCGGAAAACCAACTTTTGGAATATATTCTTCATGCTTATTACGAGAACATGTCCATGGCAGTTTCGGGACAGATGGGACATGAGTCACAGCAGACTGCGGCTACAAAAGAAAGTGCCGGAGAAACGGGTGCGGAAAAAATACAGGTCCTGACCGGAGATTTCATGCCAGCGGTAGATTCTACAGATTATTACGGTATTATATATCTTGTATATTTTGGCTGGTGCTGTATAGTTTGCGGAGCGGGACTCTTTAACGCAGAGAAAAAATACGGCATAGAAAAAAGAGAGATGATGTCGGGAATATCGGAGCTTAAGGCCTATCTTTCCAAATTTGTTCCTTTAGCAGCTGTGACATGTGCAGGACTTTCAATCTACGGGGTCGCATCGGTCGTAATATTTGGAGTTAACTGGGGAAATGCTTTTCTGTCAATCCTTATCATCATATTGGGGATAATGGCCGCTACAGCGTTGGGACTTATGGTGTATTCTCTGTGTGACAACATGGTAGTGACAGTAATAGTAGTGTTTATGCTGGTATGGTACTGGGGTTTTTCGGGAGGAAGCTTTGAAACATATATGTTCTCACAAATGCCTCAAATTTTGAAATCCCTCTCACCTATCTACTACGAAAACAGAGCTCTGATAGAGCTTTCATGTATGGGCAGTACAGATTATGTTATAAAAAGCATTGCTGTTTCAGGGGGTATGACGGTATTATTCTCAGGAATAGCGGTTTTGGTAAGCACTTTAAGAAGGAGAGGTGGAAAATCATGAGCGCTTTAGTAAAATCAACGTTAAAAATCTTATTCAGGATGAAGGGCTTCTGGTTTTTCCTTCTGATAACTCCTTTTTTTACAACGTTGATCCTGTCAACAAGAAACGATAATCTGTCATATTTAAGTAATACTGAGGAAACTATTACAGAACTTGATGATATAGATCATGTAGTAGCTTATTTTAGCAGTAATGGAAAATGCGTTATAAAGGTTTATGACGGATCGAAAGACGGATTGTCGGAATATATGCTGAATAAGATATCTGAAAGCGGCCTTTTTAAAGTCTGCAGAGTAATCCTTTCAGATACCGAAAAAAACGACTTTGATGGATTTATCAGGGAAAGACTTGGAGAAGACGGATATAATGACAGAATGGGTGCAGCTATGTTCATACGGCCCGGATTTGCAGACAATGTCGGCAAATCAGGTAGTACGGTGCTTGATATATATAAGCTTTCTGATGACAGCAGAATCGATATTTTAGAGAGTGAGGTAAAGACCATACTTTCCAAAATAGAAAAAGCAGCAGAGGCATGTCCGGGAAATGAGCAGGCAGCAGTGGACGCTTTGTTAAGCATTGATAATCTCATTCCTGAAAAGAAGACAGTGTCCGTATCCTTGGAGAATAAAAACACCCTCGACCTCGAACAGACAAATCAGAAAACCAGAATGGGATACGCGCTTGCAATCCTCACACTTGGATATGTCTTCGGCGGAATATTTATAGCACATATATGTATCAATGAGCAGAAAGACTGTGTGTTTACCAGGTTCAAGCTGGCAAATATGGGCATGCTGGAATATTTCTTCTCAAAAGTTGTAACTTCGGTGATAGTTACATTCATGCTTACGGGAGTAATGGGAATATGTACCCTGTTCTTGGATGTCGAAGCGATGGGAATGAGTGTTCCGAGTTTTCTGCTGGTTATAACACTTATGGGCCTGATATTCAGTACCCTCTCTCTTATGTTGGGAGTTCTTATCGGAGATGTAATGAGTTCAAATGTAGCAGCATTTACATTATGGAGTATGTCGGCACTGCTTAGCGGTCTGTATTTCCCGATTGATCACACAAGTGACGTAATAAAGACCTTATCTTATGTTATGCCGCATAAATGGTTTATGGATGGCACCGAATCAATAATAATAGGTGACAAATCGGCCCATGTTATGTTATTATGTATTACAGTAGCATATTTAGTCATAATAGCCAGTGTAGGAAGTATGTGCCTTAAGGTAAAAAGGGTTGACTCATGGGGGAGCAATTAAAAAGAAATTACTTTATGATAGTCCGGATTATTCTGATGCTGAGTTTTGGGATAAGCGGGTATCTGAAAACAGATGTTAGGACAACAGGAGTATCGGTCACGGTACTCCTGCTTGCCGCGTTTTATATCGGGGCAATGGCACTTTTGGCAACAAATGAAAAATCCCCTGAAAATGATAATGCCAGTACCATAAGATTTAAAACAATCATCGGAATCGCTTCACTTCTGGCAGCAGGGATCATATTCTGTATTATGATGGCGGTAGCCGGAAAAAGTTTTATACTTTTCGGATACTATCTTATTTATGAAGCACTTATGTTTTTTAAGGTGCCGGCTTTCTGCTTTTTTATACCGCTTATTCTGGCTTTTATTCCGGGACCGATAGGATTTCTTGAGCAGTTCCTGATACTGGCCATGATGACGGGCTGTTATATCCAACAGGAATTTGTGGTGTCATCATACAGGAGGCAGATCATAGAGGAAACCGTTCTCGAACAGGAACTAAAGAAGGATATAGAAATAAGGGAACAAACGAATAAAGAAAAAATGAAAAAGAGTTTGTTGGCAGCCAGTAACCAGATACTTGAGGAAAGATCGAACCTGGCTCAGGCACTTCACGATAAGCTGGGTCATAATATAAATGGCTCCATATATCAGCTTGAAGCTATAAAAGTACTGATGGATAAAGATCCCGAAAAGTCTAAGCAGATGACGCAGGCTGTCATAGACCAGCTCAGGTCAGGAATGGATGAGATAAGGGCCATTCTTCGTAAGGAACGTCCGGAGAGAAAGGATCTTGCGCTTCTCCAGATATATAAGCTCTGTGAAGACTGTAACAGCAAAGGGGTTGAAACTAACCTTGAAACTGAGGGGGATATCTCTCTGATTCCCGATAATATCTGGGAGATTATTCTGGATAATGCCTTTGAAGCTGTTTCGAATTCCATGAAGTATGCGAGATGTAAAAATATCCGGATAAAAATTTTCGTGATGAACAAAATCGTGAAATGCACTATAATAGATGACGGAAAAGGCTGTCTGGAAGTAAAGGACGGTATGGGAATATCCGGAATGAGAAGACGTGTCCGCAGCGTGAACGGAACACTTGATTTTGAAACCATGACCGGGTTTACGGTAAAGATGCTGCTGCCGTTGTGATTTATTTTTAGAGGAGAAGAGTATGGATAAAATCAAAGTAATAATAGCTGATGACAGTGATTTTGTACGTGACGGAATGAAGATCATCCTCGATGTGGATGATGATTTTGAGGTCATCGGCACTGCGTCGAACGGTCGTGAGGCGATAGAACTGGCAGAAAAACAGAAGCCTGATGTATTTCTGATGGATATCCAGATGCCGGAAATGGACGGTATAGATGCAACAAAATATATAGTAGAACACGATCTGGGCAAAGTACTGATACTTACCACCTTTGATGATGACGACCTGGTAAAGAGAGCACTGAAAAACGGGGCAAAGGGGTATCTTATAAAAAACCATACCCCCGAACACTTAAAACAAATGATAAAATCCGTATATAACGGAACAGGGGTAATGGATGAAAACATACTTAATGCGCTGACAAAACTCACTGTTTCCGGTGAAAAGGCAACTGACGCAAGCGATCAGGCGGATTCTTCGAAGCTGGTACGTAATCTCGCAGACGGATTCGACGCATCAGACTATACCGACAGGGAACTAGATATCATAAAAGCCGTAGCAGAAGGACTGTCAAACAAGCAGATAGCGGAAAAACTGTACATATCCGAGGGAACTGTTAAGAATTACATAACCAACATTCTCTCTAAAGAAGACTTGTCACACAGGACTGCACTGGCAGTTTATTATCTCACGGGGAAAAAATAAAAAATCAAAAAAACTTGTTTGTCCAACTTGAACAAACAAGTTTTTTGCGTTATAATCATTCTTAAGCAGGTAGCTGATGTGCATAGTACTGAAAGAAATTGAACACGAAATCCGGCAGTGAACAGGAGGGGTTAATGATGCTGACAGACAGGGAAAGAAAAAATGCAGGTATTGTAAGGGGATTACAGGCAGAATGCACGGTTCTGCTGAAGAAAAACGGAGCGTTTCCGCTTGATGGGCCATGCAGGATAGCTCTGTACGGAAACGGAGCCAGGAATACTATGAGGGGTGGCACCGGATCGGGAGAAGTATACTCTCATTTTACGGTTTCCATAGAGAGAGCCTTGGAGAAAGAAGACTTTACTATTACTACCAAAGAATGGCTTGATGCATATGACGAAGTGTTAAAAAAATGCCGGAAAGAATTTATTAATGATATAAAGAGGAGAGCAAAAGAAAAGCATGTAAACCCGGTTTTTGAGGGAATGGGTGCTGTTATGCCTGAGCCTGACTATAATATTCCGCTGACGGGTGAAGGAGATGTTGCGGTCTACGTACTGTCAAGAATCTGCGGGGAAGGAAACGACAGAGTACCCGAAAAAGATATTCTGCTTACAAAGACCGAGATAAAGACAATTTTAAAACTGAACAGGAAATATGAGAAATTCATGCTGGTGCTGAATGTCGGAGGACCCGTTGACCTGACACCTGTTTTGGAGGTAGAAAACATTTTGCTCCTTTCACAGCTCGGAGCACTCACGGGATATGCATTTTCTGATATACTTCTCGGAAAGAAAACTCCTTCAGGTAAACTGGCTACTACATGGGTTTCATGGAATGAATATCCCGAGCTTTTTGACTTCGGGGATAAGGATGATACCAGGTATAAAGAAGGAATTTATGTAGGATACAGATATTTCAATACCGTAGGAACGAAGCTGTTGTTCCCCTTCGGATACGGACTCTCGTACACTGATTTTGATGTACGGTATCAGGGGATTACACATGACGGTGAAAAGGTTACGGTAGATTTTAATGTGGAGAACACCGGAAATACTTTTGGAAAAGAAGTGGTTCAGGTGTACATTGCCAAGCCCTCTCTAAAGCTTGACCAGCCGGCAGCGGTACTTGCAGGATGGGTTAAAACGGAAAAACTTGGCGCCGGGGAGAGTACAAAGGTCTCGGTAAGTTTTAAGATGTCTGAACTGGCGAGCTATGATACCGGGTGTAGCAGCTATATTCTTGAAAAAGGTGACTATGTCATAAAATATGGTGTCGACAGTGTGCAGCTTACTTCGTGCGCAGTTGTGAGGATACCGGATACTGTGACAGTAAGAGAAGTTGAAAGTTCCTTTGAAGGTCCGGATTTTACAGATTTTAAGCCTGAGTCTGATCGTAAATCAATAAGCGATGAGAAATGCGATACAGGTTTATCAGAAGGAAATAATGCGGCTTCTAACTTGCCGGTGGTTATAATAGATGGTAAGGATATACCTACGGAGAAAATTAATTATGATACGGTAACAGAGATTCCAGATGAGGTAAAGGGGCTCTCGGATGAAGAATTAATCTATTTAAATATCGGAGCTTTCTTCGGAGGCGGCGTCGGCGGAAGTATGATAGGAAACGCAGGAAGGCTTGTAGCGGGAGCAGCAGGAGAAACTACCGAAAAACTGCGCGACAAAGGTATTCCGTCTCTTTCCATGGCAGACGGTCCGGCAGGCGTACGTATCAGTAAAAAGTACTGGGTTGATGCTGACGGGGCTCATTCTGTAGGGAATACCATGCTTGAAGGTCTGTCGGATTTCCTGCCCAAGCCTGCAGCCATCATCAGCAAGCTGTTTACTTCTTCAAAACCTAAACATGGTGAAAAGATAGAGACTCATTATGCTACAGCCATTCCCATAGGAACCGCCCTGGCACAGAGCTGGAATTTAAAACTTGCTGAAAGGTGCGGAGATATAGTAGGCGGTGAGATGCAGGAGTTTGGAGTTCATCTGTGGCTTGCACCTGCTATGAATATTCACAGGCACATCCGTTGCGGAAGGAACTTTGAGTATTATTCGGAGGATCCGTTGATCACGGGAAGGATGGCTGCGGCTATAACTAAAGGTGTCCAGAAGCATAGAGGCTGTGGAGTAACTATCAAGCATTTTTGCGTAAATAATCAGGAATATAACAGATGTTTTAATAACAGTATGGTCAGCGAAAGGGCATTGAGGGAAATATATCTTAAGGGCTATGAAATATGTGTTAAGGAAGCTCAGCCCATGACGGTTATGTCGTCCTACAATCTGCTAAACGGCATACATACCAATGAGAGGAAGGACCTGCTGGAGAATATTTTAAGAAATGAATTCGGCTTCAAAGGCATAGTCATGACTGACTGGCTGATCAGTTCGGTTCCGAACTATGGTACAAAACACCCCGCATCTAGCGCGGCAAGAGTTGCGGCAGCAGGCGGTGAGATAGTTATGCCGGGCAGCCGGGAGGATTTTGATGACATGATGTCCGCTTTGAAGGATGGGACGCTTACGAGAAGCAGACTTGAGATAAATGCTACCAGGCTTATAAGATTAATAAGAGCTTTGACATAAATATAGGAGCGGAGAAGTTATGTTCAGGTGTGATTATAAGAAACTTTGCCTAGCTTTTAACTGTTTTCATGATGTTCAAGTGGATGACATGCCTGAGTATGGGGACTATGTTCTTATCGAATTAAAGGACGGACGCCATACAGCAGGATGCTGGTATCCGAAAGATGATGAGGAGACTGTATCAGGAAGCTTCAGTCGGGACAGTTTTGACTCCGTTGACGTTGGGGAAGTATCGAAATGGCAGCCACTTAACGGATATGACCTTACAGGATCGCTGGAGAAGGAGAATATCAATCGAATAATTCTGGGATCCGATGAAGATGACCCTTATATTGTCGAGATCAGGGATTTTAAGTCATTTAAGGATGGAGATTTCCCCAAAAACAAACAATTCTGCCTCCTGATCTTAATTGACGGAACTTTGGCAGCAGGAAGGTGGAATAAGCTGGGAGAAGATGACGGACAGTTTATTTATGCATCAGCTCTGGCATCCCACAGTATGAATAAGGTTTGGGCATGGACTCCATTAAGTTCCGATGAAATATTTGAGGAGGAAGAAGAAAAAGAAAGAGAGCGCTTAGCCGAGGAGGAACTAAACAAACATCCTACGGCCGATCCCGAGAAATTCAAATACGGAACGGATATAAATGCTTATTATGAAAAGGCTTTGGAAAAACTGCGTGAGGAATATCCCTGGGCAACTCTTGCACAGATGAAAAAGAAAACGCCATATGTGATCGTGCCTCGCCACGGACAGTATATTTTCGGAAAAGACTGTGGGACGTATATGGGACAGAATGTAGTCAGGGAATGGATTGACGGCAGTACTGCCGATGAATTTGTTGATTTCCTGCGTGAGTACACCCGGGAAAAGGTGAAGAATTCCGATCCTGTAGTGAAATTCAAATACGGAACTGAAATTAAAGTATATTTTGAAAAAGCATACGAAAAAGTCAAAAAGGATTATCGATGGTTTAATAAGGAAATGGCAGATAATTACTGCCAATATGCGATAATAGAGGTAGACGGCGAACCGGAATTCGCCAGGAAATTTAATAACGATAAAGAATTCCACGTGTACGATTGTGAAAGTGCTGACGGATTATTGAAAAATATGGAGTATGAATTTCAGGAAGCGGCACTTAAGGAAAATCCTGTTGTGGCAGAGTATGCGGTACCGTTTGGAAGGGTTGACGCGAACGGATGGTGTCTGGAAAAATATATCGTATATAAGCTTAAGTCAGGTGATTACAAGGTATTTGTACAGGCCGGAGACAGGACTGCAGGAGGCAGCAGAGAGTTCTTTATTACACCTGACTGCTTTGAAGCAAAAACATATGATGAGTTTTTGGACCGTTATCTGGAAATCGTTCCGGGTAGTTCATTTGGACTCAATAAACAGGATCTTGCTCCCGATATGGAACTGAAAAAATTCTTTGGATATTAAGACTCCTGGTCAGTCTTAACGTATTGTAGAAAAGCAGAAAAGTAAAGGAGAAGGGCATATGATATTAGGAAAAAAAGCATGTTTATCACGGATTGGAAAATGTTTGATCGCGACGTTGATTGCGGTTGTGATGATTACGGGTGTGTTCACGGCAACAGATTTCAGCCCGGTTCGGGCTGCTGTTGATAAGTCTGCAGCTCAGAATGAAGTTAAAAGCAAGGTCACTAAAAAAGAGGCGAAGAACTTTGTTAAAAAAGTAGCAAAGGTCAACAAGATAAAAAACATTCTAAAAAAACACAGCTCATTCAGCATATCTTATGTTGATTACGACCTTTGGATTGACAAAGAAAAAGCGTTTTATAACAATCTTGTATCAAAACGCAGTATTTATGCCGATGAAGACTTTATCTGCATACTTGAAGGTGATGATCCGTCAACATTTTATTATGTGGTGGATACCGATGGACGCGGAGATAAGTATGCCGGTACTAATGCCTATAATTTAGTTGATAATATTTTAACTGCGGACAATCTTCTTGAAGAGAAACCTGCTTCACTGGTTAATGACGGTAAAACGATTACATATACCGGTAAACTGTCAAAGGAGAATATAGAAGTTTTTAAGAAACTGTTAGGAATAACAGAAGATGTAAAAGAAGTGTATAGCCGGTTGGTTGTAAAGGCTGATACCTATGAAGTCTTGGAATACGCTACATATTCAATAGGGAAAGAAGAACATCCGGAATTTTGTGTTCAGTATGCTTATGATACTGAAGAACCTGTAGGGTGTTGCCTGTTGCGAAGGATGGCTCATCGTCAGGAAAGGGACACCGTTAAATTTTCAGTGATCCGTGATAAGGGTACGGAAAAAGAGTATATTAAACAGATGACAATTCCGCAGAATTGCGGAGTAATGGTATATGCAAAAGGAACCGATGGACAATATATTGATGACGGATTTACAAAACTGTTTGAAAAATGGGATAGAAAGAGTGACATAACACTTTATTGCAGAACAGTGGAAAATAGTGATGGTAATGCTGATTCGGAAACGGATGAAATAAGTTCAAAACTTGACGAGGAATATGAGCGCCTCTTACCCGACCTTGGACCGCGCCTTGAGGAATGGAATGCGGAACTCGCAAAATGTTCCGAAGAAGAGAAGCGGATCATGAAGTACTATTTTATCACGACCTCGATGAATGAACTGTGCAGTATAGATTTTTCACTTCTTCATAGTTATGCATCACATGCAGCACAGCTTCGTGAAAATATGCCCTGGACAAAGGCACTTGATGAGGATACATTCCTGTGTTATGTAGCTTCTTACAAGGTGTACGTTGAACCGGTAGTTGACTGCAGACCCTTTTTCTATGAACAGCTTTCCGAACTGGTGAAGGGAAAGTCTCTCACTGAAGCGGCACTTCTGGTGAATTTCTGGTGTGGCTGTCAGGCGACTTATGAAGATAGCGACGAGAGAGCTGCATCTCCTCTCGGAATGTATAATGGTGGAGCCGGGAGATGCGGTGAAGAAGCAACCTTTGTTGTAAATGTACTACGCAGTGTAGGTATTCCTGCACGCGAATGTGACGTAGATTGGAGTATAGTCTTAGGCGGGCATGCATTCGTTCAGATACTTGTAGATGGAGAATGGCATTATATGGGTGCCTGTGAGCCTGACCCTGTGCTGGATTCCGGATGGTTTACGGGAAGACTTGGAAGTCTTATTTGTACGAGTTCATATTCCTTTAGCGAAATCGGAGTGGGTCAGTCTTATATAGACGATTACGGGGTTTATAAAATTAATGATATTGCTGATTTTACAGATACAAAGAAAATAACAATCACAGTACTTGACAAGGACGGAAAGCCTGCTCCTAATGTTAGTACAGATCTTATGGTGGTTCAACCCGGATCGTTTCTTAGTACTCTGGTAACTTTGACTACCGATAAGAATGGAGAGGCAAAATACTCTATAGGCAAAGGAAGTATATATGCTGTGGCATATATGGAAGACGAATGGCGTGGGACTTGGATTACTCAGGATCAAAAGAAAGCTACCATATCTTTTGCTGAAGAACCCCAATATGATGTATGGGAGAGTTTCGAGATAAGATACAACGAAGCGGATGCAAAGAATGTACAAACATACACTGATGAGGACTGGAGAGCTCTTTTCGGTACAAAAACGATAGATGAAATCAGAGCCGAAAACCATTCCGGTGATTTTGATCCGGAACGTGCCGCAGCATATCCTGACTGCGAAGAGAGCTTGCGCAGTGCCGGCAGAAATTTTGATGAACTTATCACTTTCCTTGAAAAAGACGATGATCCTCTCAGGAGTGTTCTTGTGAAGGGACTTTCCGAAAAATACTGTTGTGAAGTCAAATCTGATGTTCTGGAAGATATATTACAGGGGGCTAAAAAGGTTCGTGGAGAACTTAACGATGACATTTTCGTAAACGGTATTTTATACCCGGTATATGAATGGTCGTATTTTATGCCGCAGAGACAGGATGTTTTGAACCTGTTTACAAAGAAACAACTGAAAAAATTCAGAAAAGATCCTTCGACGTTAAAGAAGTGGTTTGAAGCCAATATTTCCGATAAATGTATAAGGCAGTATCAAAATGGTATTCCTTCTCTTATCGGTACATTGAAAATGGGGTATTGTCCTGAAGGATGTCGAACCGTGATCTTGATGGAACTGGCGAGAGCTATAGGCATACCTGTATATCAGGATGAAAATACATTGCAATGGTTTTATTACAGAGAAAACGAGTGGATAGTTGCAGATTGGACTTTTGATCCGGAAAAAGAAAGCACGGGTAAGGTACAATATCTGCTTCCTGACAGTGAAAAATATCTGGGAGAAATCTGGACGCTTGTAGGTGATTACAGAGACTACGGATTGGAAACTTGGATATTTTGGCCGGTAGAAGAAGGGGATCAGGAAGAGATAGGTGACTTACCTGTAGGAGATTATGTGATGCTTTATGCAGATATGTCCGAAGAAAAGTCAGGAACACTTTATATGAGATATGTGAAGGTAGAGGAAGGAAAGACGACGGTTTTAAAACTTCCCTGATTATTTCTGAATCCCATATAGATTATAATAGGAGAAATGAGTATGGAAAAAGGTTATGAAGTAATGAAACAGCTTGTAGAAAGTGGTGATTTTGAAGCGTTATCTTCGAAAGAGGATTTAGAGAAGGTACTTTTAGAACATGGATGTTCAAAAGAAGAGATTGAGGGAATTTTATCTGAATTTGGCGGTTTCCCTCTCGATGATGAAGATCTTGCTGCTATCACCGGGGGATTTTCAACGAAGGTTCCTGTTATAGCTGATATAACACAGCCATTTCATATTTAACAAATTATTTTGAAAAGCCTGAATTCTGAGTAAACCTGCAGATCAGGTTGTATGAAGGGAGGAAGAATATGGATAAGGGTCATGAAGTAATAAAACAGCTTGTGGAAAGCGGTGAGTTTGAGGCACTGATATCAAAGGAGGATTTGGAAAAAACGCTTCTGGAGCATGGATGCTCAAAAGAAGAGATTGAAAGTGTTTTATCCGAATTTGAAGGATTCCCTTTGGACGATGATGATATCGAGGCAATCACCGGAGGCGGTAGTATGCCAAAAAGCGTTCATGTTCGGGTTTGCGACATAACTCGCTAAATTATATTAAGGTTTCTGAATAGGGGAAATCGGCAGTAAGAGTCGACGATGCGGGCAGAAATGAGAAAGAAAAAAGCTTTGTGCCGGACATGACAGGGAGGAGTATGACGTGACAGAACATTTAGGAAATATCACAATAAGTATATGTATGATAGTCCGTAATGAAGAGGCTGTTCTGGAGCGTTGTCTCAATTCGGTCAGGGGCGTATATGATCAGCTGGTGATAGTTGACACAGGCTCTGAAGATGAGACCGTATCAATTGCACGTCGTTTTACGGATGAGGTTTTCTGTGAACCGTGGGAGAATGATTTCGGTAAAGCCAGAAACAGCTCGTTTTCACATGCACGTTCAGATTATATCATTTATCTTGATGCCGATGATGTTTTGCCGGAGGAAGAAAAGGAAAAGCTTCTGAAACTTAAAACCGAGCTTTCCACCTTGCCGGAGGACGAACGTCCACGTACGATACTGATGAGTTACGATGTACCGGAGGCAGGAGGTATTTCTTTTCGTCAGCGTATGGTAGCCAGGCATGATGACAGACCATACTGGCATGGAGCGATACATGAGTGCATGGATTATGAAAAGCCAGTAATGACTACAGATATTATGTTCCTTCACCGAAAGCTGGTACAGCCCCCGAAGGATCGTAACTGCAACATCATCCGTGCTATACCCAGAGAAGAACTGAAGAATAACTTCTGGCTGAGTGCCCAGTGTAATCTTGATATGCTATTGGCCGGACATGAAGAGGAGGCTGAGGAATATTTCAATATGTGCGAGGACGAGGCAGGAAGTAATATATCCGTGGTTGCAGGGAGTGGCGTAGGTACTAATCCGGATACTACCTGTGACACCGGGGATGATAGGTATACTGGATATCCGTACATGGATATATGTCTGCAGTTGGCTTCAACTCTTAATCATCATAAGCTTTGGGAAGGGGCGTTTCGTTGGGTAAAACTGTCTGAAAGAATATGGTCGGACCACAGTGGAGCAGTTTACGATAATAGTGTGCTCCTCATGCTATACCAACAGGGAGTAAAGGCATTAACAGGCTTAGGCAGATTAGAAGAAGCTGTCTTATATAATGAAAAAGTGCTTGAACTGGCACCGGATAACCGGGCAGCTTTGATGAATCGTGCTTATTTTGCGAAGAAGCTTAAATCGTGATCAAGGAGAAATGTATGCAGGAGAATAAAGCCGGGATAACCGTAAGTGTCTGCATGATAGTACGGGATGAGTCGCCTGTCCTGGCAAGATGTCTTGACGGGGTATCGGTATTTGCGGACGAAATTGTTATCGTGGATACGGGATCGATAGATGATACACGTGAGATAGCCTTGCGCTATACAGACCGGGTATATGATTTCCCGTGGATAGATGATTTTGCCGCAGCCCGAAATGTTTCTTTCTCATATGCGTCAATGGATTATGTGATGTGGCTGGATGCGGATGATGTGATATCTTATGCTGATGCCATGCTGATAAAGGAACTGAAGCATACGCTTCCCGGTGAAACGGATATGGTGTTCTTTCTGTATGGAGGGGAACGCGATCAGGAAAATGTTTATAATAATTCTTTTGTTTTCCGTGATCGTTGGTTCCGCAGAAGCCTGAATCCTGTCTGGCACGGAAGACTCCATGAATATGTAACTATGTCGAAAGAAGCTGTAAAATACTATGATGACCGGATATGTATCCGTCACTGCAAAGTCAGGGTAAACGATCCTGAACGTAACATGCGTATTCACAAGCTTTGTATGGCTGAACAGACAGAACCCGATGCACGCAACATGGGTTTTTTGTGCAATGAGTATTTTTCAAAAGGAGAATTGGAGAACGCTGTTTCTATGTTTGACGAACTAACCGGACAGGAACATTTCCCTGCGTTTGATGTTAAAAATGCGCTATCATCATATATTTTTAGCATGAAAAGCTTAAAAAGAAATGACGAGCTGATCTGCCGGCTTTTGTCATTACAGGAAAATGGTGTTGTAAATGAAATGCTGCTGACTGAATTAGGGGTAGCTTTTTTAGCCCGGAAAGAATATGATGAAGCTGAAAAATATCTGAAAGATGCGCTTAAACTACCCGTCGATTACCGGGATATGTCGGTACATTTTGAAGCTTATCATGAATTTATACCTTGTCAGAAATTATCGAAACTTTATGCTGTTAAAGGAGACATGAAGACAGCTTACGAGTATTTTAAAAGAGCTGAAAAAATTTACCCGGAAAATAAGACGATAAAACTGAACCGTGCATATTTCAATCGGGAAAGTATTACATAGAAGAATGTATAAAGTATACAATAAAGACTGTGCAGAATGCATATTGCAAAATATGTGAAGTTTTGTTTATAATATTACAAGCAAAGGCGTTAATGGAAACTTTTGGTTTCAGTTAGCGCCTTTTTGTTTTCAAAATGAAACTATATGACAATGAAAAGTAATACTGGACTGTAAATGTCCTAGGTAAAGAAGGGAGGACGAACAAAAATGAATAATCAGAAGCTTGTTAAGCATACTGACAGGATAAATACTTTGTTGGCCCGTTACGGTGTGAAATTCGGTATCTATAAGAATAATACATTCAAGGAACAGTTATTTCCGTTCGATTCTATTCCGAGAATTATTGAATACTCCGAGTATAAAATGCTGGAAAAAGGGCTGAAACAGAGAGTTTTGGCCCTTAATATTTTTTTGAAGGATATATACTCTGATAAAAAAATTGTTAAGGACGGTGTTGTACCGGAAGATTTTATCTATGCTTCTTCGGGGTATATGGCAGAGTGTGAGGACGTTATGCCGATGAAGGGAATTTATTCTCATATCTCCGGTATTGACCTTGTAAAAGGCAAAGATGATGAATGGTATGTCTTAGAGGATAATTTAAGAGTTCCGTCAGGTGCATCATATCCGATGATTGCAAGGGATTTATGCAGGAAGAGTTCACCGGAGACCTTTAACCATGTAAGGTTGATCGATAACCGTAATTATGCGGATCTGCTCAGGAAAACCATGGACTATGTAAATACCGGAGGACATACAGTAATTCTTACGCCGGGAAGATATAACTCTGCTTATTTTGAACATTCCTATCTTGCTGAAAAGACTGGTGCACATCTGGTAACAGGGTCAGAGCTATTTGTTGAAAATGATGTGTTGTATTATATAAGC